>DATCJD010000209.1:0-3497 GCA_036507435.1 Bacteroidota bacterium | reverse complement strand
ATTTCATCTACGGCGCGCTGGACGATGACGCGCCCCGCCTGCGTTTCCTGCGGACGTTCGGCGTTGAGATATAGTGTGAGCGAATCCGTGCCGGACGATTGAAACGACGCCGGGATGATGAGCACGAGCGCGCGGTCGCCTTCCCGCAAACGCGTTAGCTCTTCATCTTCGTCTCCCTCGAAAATCTTCAGCGTCTTGATCGGCTGTAAAAAACCGACGAGCGTGGTATCATTGGAATGGTTGACGATGCCGAGAGAAATCGTGCCCAGCCCGTCGAAGCTGACGAAGCTGAACAGGAATACCATAAACAGCGGCAAGAGGATGGACCAAAGAACCGCCTCCTTCTGGCGCATAAACATTTTCACAGATACCGCTGTCATTTTGAGGATGAGTCTCATTGGTCGGCTCGCAGGGAATGTCCCGTTAAGTCCAAAAATACATCTTCCAAACTTGCGAGGCGTTCAACGCGCTCTTTCTTGAAGCCTTTGCCGATGAGTTTTTTAACAAGTTCCTGCGGCGGAGCGTTGGCGATGATCTTTCCGTTGTCCATAATGGCGACGCGCTCGCAGAGTTCTTCCGCTTCTTCCATGTAGTGTGTGGTAAGGACGACGGTTTTGCCTTCCGAGCGAATGCGTTTAATGACGCCCCAGAGATGGCGGCGCGCCTGCGGGTCTAAGCCGGTCGTCGGTTCGTCGAGAAAAAGAATCACGGGGTCGTTCACGAGCGCGGCGGCGATGGAGAAGCGCTGTTTCTGCCCGCCCGAAAGGTCGGTCACGTACGATTTCACCTTGTCTTTTAGTTCGACTTCATTCAACAGCGCGAGCGGGTCGACCTGCCTGCCGTACATTTCGCCGAAGAGCAGGAGCAATTCCGTGAGCGAGAGTTTATCGAAAAATGAAGACGATTGCAGTTGCACGCCGATGATGCGCTTGACCTTCTGCGGATGCTTCGTAACGTCCAGCCCGTCGAGTATGACCGTACCAGAGTCTATGGGGCGGAGCGTCTCGATCATTTCGAGCGTGGAAGTTTTCCCCGCGCCGTTGGGACCGAGGATGCCGAAAATCTCCTGCCGGTTAACGGAGAAGCTCACGCCGTTCACGGCGACGAGGTCGCCGTAGCGTTTGGTCAGGTTTTGGACTTCGAGGACGATGCTCATAGAAAGCGAAAAACAATATAAAATAATGAATGACGAATAGCGAATGCAGAAGGAGGGATGGGTCTATTTTAATAAAACGAGCTTCTTTGTAGCAGAATATACTCCGGACGTGAGTTTATAAAAATACATTCCGCTGGGTAAATTCGACGCGTTGAGAGCAACCGAATACGCTCCACGGGACTTCTGTTCATCAACCAATGCGAGCACAGCCCTTCCCAGCACATCGTATACTGTTAGGTTGACCCAGCCGTCGTCGTGTATTGTATATCCGATAGTTGTAGAAGGATTAAAGGGGTTGGGGTAGTTTTGTTCGAGGGCGAAGCTGTACGGGCTCGTTGCATCAATAGAGCCAGGCACGGAGACTATAACGGCAGTATCGGCCTCTATGCTGATTTGCGTTTTCATGACAAAAATTTCGTACTGGCCGTTGAGCATTCCCCTCCAGGCAATCCACACATTCGGGTATGTGTCGGCGATGATATAGAGGTCTTTTCTGGCAGTATCGGCCATGAGATCGTTTTCCGGCACCGTCGTGGTTTGTAAGAACTGGAAACCGTCGATACCTTTGAGCATTATTTGATTATTCTCAATCCAACCCGTTGCAAGAAACGAGCCTGTTTTAGAGGCTGTACGAGGAAAAAAGTTGAGTGCTGAGTATCTTGTAATCAATGCCCTGCTATCGGCATCAATAACATCCAGGAAGCTGACAAAATTTTTCTCCGGAGTAAACGGTGTGACGGGCGGTACAGCCATCCAATAAAAAATATACATCAATGAATCTTGAGCTATTCCTGCTGTTGCAGTTTCCGAAAGCCCACTAACTCCATAAAAAATCAATGAATTCGTGGGAGTAAATCCAATCAGCACCGCAAAGGGTAGCGCAGTGCTTCCATGATGATCCTCCCACCCTCCCTGTAAAAATTGGACGTTGCTCTTGGGAGTTTTTATGCCTAGTATTGGAGCGGATTGTACTTCAGATATTGAAAAAATATTGCCCTCTGCTGGTTCAAAGTTGTCTACCTGAAAATAGAAAAAAATGGTTGCGTCAGCTCCATAATCTATCCAGATGCGTTGCGAGTCAATAGCGACAATCGAAATGGGTCTGTACTGACGTGTAATGGGATCACTCGGAAATACTGGGTAGAGTCCAGAATATTCTGGGAAATAAATTAAAGGGTGTCCTAGATTCGCTGTTAACGGGAGAAATGCATATGACGAAAAAGAAGGATCCAACTGTCTTTTGAAGAGAGTGGCCCCAGAATCTGATAGTCTCCCAAGCCACATGGTACCCGTAGTATCCAGATCGACATCATATCCATAGTCGAGTGAATTTTGAGTTAGTTTGTCAGTAGTGGTGCCTTCAATTGAGTCCGGAGGCAGCCAAATATTATTTTCAAATCGGCTAAAATATACAGTACGTTTCTCGTTCACTACATTTGGTCCGCTCAGCCAAAAACACCAAACTCTCCCATCCCGGTCCATAAGCAATTTCGGGAGCTTCTCAACCGCATTATTCTCCGTCAGCCTGTAAACCTGTGCTGACAGAGAACACGATAAAGACAATACCAGAACACAACAAGCCAACCCGCGGTGGATCATACTCCCTCCTAAATGCTTATTTACATGTCTCGCTGGCGACAACGCCGTTAATGATGACGCCGCAGACATGGGTTGTGTATTCGAACGGGTCGCCGTCATACAGCACGACGTCCGCATCCTTGCCCGCTTCGAGCGAGCCGATGCGCTTCTCCATGCCGATAATGCGCGCCGCGTCGATAGTGATTGTGGCGAGCGCGTCGTTGAACGACAGCCCGTTTGCGGCGGCAATAGCGGCTTCGAACAACACCACGCGCGTCTTGGGCACGTAGCCTTCATACCCGCTCTGCAGAGCAACGGGAATACCGGCTTTTTTCAGCGTCGCGGCTGTTTCCATCGAAACATTGCGCGTATCTCCCCCGGGCCGCACCATCGTGGGGTGGAGGATGACGGACACGCCGGCTTTTTTGATTTCGTCAATCAACATGTAGGATTCTGCGGCGCCGTCGAGCACGGGCTTGAAGCCGAATTCTTCCGACATCCGCAACACCGCCATGATATCCGGCGCGGTTTGCGCGGTAAAGAGAGCCTTCATCTCGCCGCTGAGCACCTTGACGAGTGTTTCCAATTTCAAGTCGCGTGCCGGAAGCTTTGACGGGTTGCCATTTGCCGAGTCAATTTTCGTCTTATACTCTTGCGCTTTGAGAAACTCCGCGCGTATCATTGCCACGCTTTTCGAGCGAGTGCCCGGCGATTTGAAATTGTTATTGACCGACGAGCCCAGCGAAAACATCACCATACCATT
>DATCJD010000208.1:0-4168 GCA_036507435.1 Bacteroidota bacterium | reverse complement strand
TGTTTCTCTCTCGCAATTGAAAATGTATGCGACCGCGGAAGTTGTATCAGAGACACTGAATTCTGCACCACGTGAGTTCTCACTTCTGCAGAATTATCCGAATCCATTCAACGCAACAACGACATTCTCCTTTAGTATCGCTGAAACAAGGACTGTGAGTCTAAAAATCTATGATATCCAAGGTCGGGAAATCGAGACAGTACTAGAAAGTGAACTTCAGCCTGACACCTATAAGATTCCTTGGCAAGCGCGCGCCTATGCCAGTGGGATATATTTTTTCCGGCTGATTGCGGGTAGTTACGTCTCAACAATAAAATTGGTTATTGTAAAATAGCATTTCTCAGTTGATATTTGTTTATATACTCTGATGCAGGTCGTCGTCCTTATCTATACCTATTACACGGAAATTCCCGCCTTTTTCGCCAAAAATCTGCTTTTGTGCATTCGTCACACTGCTCTTGACTTTCATCACACGGGCGGATATATTGCAGTACAGTCAATTGCATCATTCGTGAATTGAACCAGTGGCACAACCAACATATTCACAACACATGGCGGAAGAAGTGAGCTTCCTGCGCAACGTTCCGATTTTTTCCGACATTGACGAGCAAGAGCTGAAGAAGGTCGCCAGGCTCGGCGTCCGGAAGAAATACAAGAAGGGCAGTATCGTGGTGTTGGAAGAGGAGATGGGCGCCGCACTTTTTGTGATCATCACCGGCAAGGTCAAGGTGGTGAGGATGGACGAGGACGGGCGCGAGGTCATACTTTCTATTTTCGGCCCCGGAGAATTCTTCGGCGAGATGTCTTTGCTGGACGGTATGACGCGCTCGGCAAGCGTCGTAGCGACGATTAAGACGGAGTTGTTCATGATCCACCGCCGCGATTTTCTCGACCTCATTCAGGCATACCCGCAGGTTGCCATCTCGCTATTGGGCGAACTGGCGATGAGGTTACGTAAAGCAGATACGCAAATCAAGAGTCTCTCATTGAAAGATGCGGCGGGACGTGTCGCCAACGTTCTCCTCATGCTTGCGGACGACCTCGGGATGTTCCGCAAAGGGAAGGTGGAAGTGGAAGACCTCCCGTTGCAACAGGATATGGCGAACATGGCCGGCACGTCGCGGGAGACTGTCTCGCGCATGATTCATAAGTTTATCAAAGAGGGCCTTGTTACGGTCAAAGGAAATAAACTCACTATAAACGATTACGAAGCCTTTCGAAAGAAATATGTGTAACCGTATCGGAGAACAACCCATTCGGTGACCCGAAAGACTTCCCAACTACGGATAACGTATGGAAGTGAAGGAGGAGTCCGGCAAGACGGTGGAACGCGGGAATTCAGGCGATTCATCCGGCGCCGGGCGCGCAGATTTACATCTACATACGACCCACTCTGACGGCACACTCACACCCGAAGAACTCGTCCGCAAAGCCCGCGAAGCTGGCTTAACGACGATCGCGATCACCGACCACGACAACGTGGCGGCGCTCGATGAAGCGGTGGAGATTGGTAATGCCATCGGAGTGGAGGTGCTGTCTGGTCTCGAGCTGAGCGTGACGCTCGGAGAAAAGGATATTCATCTCCTTGCCTACCTATTTGACCACAAGAACCTACAACTCCTCGAGTATTTGACGTTCTTCCGCCGCGAGCGATTGAAACGCGCGGAACGCATCGTTGAAAAATTAAACAAGATAAACGTCCCGCTGGAACTTGACGCCGTGCTCGGACAGGCTGGCGTCGGCTCGGTCGGAAGGCCGCACATTGCCAACGCCATGGTCGAGTTGGGCGTTATCGGTTCGTACCACGAAGCGTTCTCAAAGTACATTGGCGTCGGCGGTCCTGCGTATGAGAAAAAATATCAGGTCAGTCCGCAAGAAGCTATTCAAATGGTTTCCAAAGCGGGCGGACTGACGTTCCTTGCGCATCCCGGCAAGTACACCACCGATGCTGAGATTCTCGAGTTGATCAACGCCGGCTTGGACGGTATCGAAGTCGTGCATCCCTCGCACGATGAACAGCGGCGGAAATTTTACCGCAACGTCGTCGAGCAGTATTTTCTGCTGGAAAGCGGCGGTTCGGACTACCACGGCGGCAAGAAAAACGACTCCTATGCATTCGGCACATTCTGGGTTCCGCTGACGGTAGTGGACGCGATGCGCAAACGATTATTTTCCTGACTCCCGTGACGCCACGGCACACAACACAACGAACACTTCGAATTCGAGCGCAGGGCTTTCGGTTTGCGCTCGTGGTTAGCCGTTTTAACAACGACATAACGAAGAAACTACTGCGCGGCGCGCAAGACTGCCTAAAAAAACACGGCGTGAAGAAAAACGATATCCGGGTTGTGTCGTGCCCCGGTGCGATTGAGCTTCCGCAAGTGGCAAACGTGCTGGTGGAATCCGGTGCGTGGCACGCGGTCATTTGTCTGGGGGCTGTGATTCAGGGTGAAACGCCGCATTTTACATACGTCTCGTCAGAAGCTGCGCGCGGGATTCAATACGTGGCACTGAACAGCCGTACGCCGGTTATCTTTGGAGTTCTCACAACCATGACCAAACAGCAGGCGTTCGACCGCGCGGGCGGAAAGCATGGGAACAAAGGCTGGGACGCGGCGCTCGCGGGGATTGAAATGGCGGCATTATTTAAGGAATTAAAATCGGGACGATGACACACTCATACACTCACCGGATTATGCATGAAGAACATTGCTGGATTCATCATATTGTGTTGTACAGCTCTTAGCGCACAACAGCCGGCACAGCTTGCTATTACTCTTGATGGAAACATAGATAAAGAGGAATGGAAGAATGCCGCCACATACAAGATGCAACAAGACGGTGAAGTGAGAATAATGACCGATTCCCTTTTTGTGTACGTAGCAGTAGCGGGTAAGGGCAACGGCTGGTCGCATGTGTACACAAAACACGGCGCGACAGTAGAAGTCCTGCACGCGTCCGCCGCGTTAGGCGCTTCACGCTATGTAGCGGGCACAAATAACATGTGGAAGGCGACACAGTCATTCATATGGGAGTTGCGTGATACTGGTATGACCGAGAACGCGGTGAAGTCCCGCCTCGCATATCTACACAAAAATGGATGGGTGGCGACAATCAATCTCATGCATCCCACGGACCAAGAATATGTGATCTCGCGGTCATTGTTTGATTCACCCTCGATGCGTATTGCCGTGGCGCGCGCAGTCGATTCGAACTCTCCTCACCGTTGGCCCGGGACATTGCAAGACGGCACGGTAGTAAAGGAACTTGTGTTCGGCACAACGGTTGAGATTCTCAGTTTCAAGCCAGAACAATGGGCAGAAATTCAGTAACAGATCGTGCTGGAAAATAAAAGATCATGAAACACTTCGCAGTAGTTGGGATTGTAGCTATACTGGCGACGGCGTCGAACGCTTCTGCGTTCCAAACCGTCTCTACGGAACGCTGGAAGAGCTATACGGATATGCGCTCCGTGCGTTCCTTGCAACATGCGGGAGAACAGGTGTGGGCGGCAACTGCAGGCGGCGCTTTTTCCTATACTCCTTCCTCCAATCAGTTTTCCCAGTATACCAATTCCGATGGGCTGAGCACGAACGACATAACCGCCGTGACGCGGGATTCGCAAAGCCGGTTGTGGTTTGGAACCACCGAAGGTTTCCTCAACATGTTTGACCCAGCGAAGAACGAGTGGAAAGAAATTCGCGGCATTGCCGAATCCGACCGCGTGCTCAAAGCCGTGCGCACGCTGTACGCGCACAACGATTCGTTGCTTATCGGGACGGAGTTCGGAGTCGTCGCGTATCTCATGGCAAAGGAAGAGTTCGGCGATACGTACTCGAATTTCGGCTTTGTCTCCCAGCCGAAGGTCAACGATATCGTCGTGCATCAGAATGTTATCTGGGTCGCGACAGATTCCGGCGTCGTGTCAGCCCCGCTCTCGTTTCCTAACCTCTCCTCGCCGCTGGTATGGTCGCGGTACTCAACAGGATCAGCGCCCGGCTCAAACAACGTAACCTCGCTTGCGGTCTTCAAAAACATACTCTACGCTGGGACAAGCAACGGCGTGGCGTATGTTCAAAACGGTTCGTTCGTTGAACTCGCACAGCTCGCGGGTGTGTCCGTGATCGCCATGGAGCCTTCTTCTGCGGGTGATGAAAAACTGTTTATC
>DATCJD010000207.1:0-4479 GCA_036507435.1 Bacteroidota bacterium | reverse complement strand
ATGTAGAGCGCGAAACACAACGCACAGCCGAGCGTCAGCCAGTCTCCAAGATTCATTTCCGAACCGTCCGGCGAAGTCAAGAAATACAACCCAACCGCGACGAGCACAGCGCCGATCACATTGCCGAGTTTCGGAAGTCGTCGTTCAATCAAGATTTGGCATATGGGCGTTAATACGACGAGCATACCCGTAATGAACGCGGATTTCGACGCGGTTGTATATTGCAAACCGACTGTCTGCAATGCAAATCCGACGAACAGTAACAGCCCGAGAATACCGCCGCGCACGAGCGCGGGTTTGTCCATTCTCCAGACATGCCGGTACACGAGCCCGAAAACTACTGCGGCTAAGATAAACCTGACGGCAATGTAGAGGAACGGAGAAATATCTTCGAGCAAGCCTTTGGTGATAACAAAGGTACTGCCCCAGATAATCGTGATGGAAAGAAGAAGGAGTTCGGCTTTTGTCCTAGAGGTCACCGGCAGGCTTTGAGAAGTAAGCAGTCATAATCATAATAATAATCCGAACCAGCCTACGATACGACGGGAACGTCATCCAGCTACATCATGGATTTGATTTCTTGACCGTAGATAATCGCTACACACGTCACAAACCATGCGCCGATATTGACAATCATCAACGGGTCTCGGATCAGTAACCGGACCGGGTTATCCTCGGTCGGATTGCTGTGCATAAGAATCAAATACCGAAAGATGCCGAAAAGCACAAAGACGGTTGTGTAGATAAGATTTTCCGTATGAAAAATATTCACTGTGCGCTGGGCGACGGTGTACAGCGCGTACGAAATCGCCATTCCCGCCGCAGAGATGGTAATGATTTGGTCGAGTGAAGAAAGATTGTAGTGTTTGAGCACCGCACGTCCTTCGTAGGCCTCTACCTGTTGACTCAGGACAAGTTCGCCTCTGCGTTTTGAAGTGGCGAGGAACAGCGACACAAACAGCGTGCAGAGCACAAGCCAGTTTGAGGTTCCCACCTCTATCGAATACGCTCCGGCGAGCACGCGGAACATAAAGCCCGACGCGACGATAAACACATCGAGCAAAATAATATGCTTCAAGCCGAACGAGTAGGCGACGTTCATGACGAAATACGTCAGCGCGACGTATTGGAATTCTACCGGAAACCGAAGCGCCAGAATAACCGCCGCTGTTGCAATCACTATCGCCCAGAGGGAGGCTTGAGTAACATTGAGCGTTCCAGCGGCAAGCGGACGGTTTTTCTTTATGGGGTGTTGTTTGTCAACCTCCCGGTCGGCAATATCATTGATAATATACGCGGTGCTGGAGATGAGGCAAAAGACAAATGCCGCAAGGATTTCCGCGAGGAGGTCGTCGAGAATAAAGAGGTGTTTGGAAAAAATCAGAGGGGCGAAGAGAAAGAGTCCCTTCACCCATTGGGGAATTCGAAGAATGGAAATGAGCGCCGAGAATCGTTTGTTCAAGTGGTCTCGTGGTTCATGCTTAGAAAACAGCCGGTTCTTCGTACACGCCGTACACTTCCGCAAGCGCGCTGCACATTTCGCCGAGCGTTACGTACGAGCGGGTGCAGGAAAGCAAATACGGCATGAGGTTCTTGCTGTCTGCGGCGGCGAGGCGAAGTTCGCTCAACGTCCGTTCGACGTCTTGCTGGTTTCTGCTTTGGCGAACATCTGCGAGTCGTTTGCGCTGTTTGATTTCCACTTCCGGCGAAATGACCAGCAACGGGATTTCGATTCGTTCCGCCTCTTCGACAAAGTCGTTCACACCTACAATAATCTTCAACTTTTCGTCCAGTTCACGCTGGTACCGGTAGGCGGCTTCCGCAATTTCGCGCTGGAAGAACCCCGCCTCAATCGCCGGAATAACCCCGCCCAGTGAATCAATCTTCTCGAAGTACTGCTCTGCTTCCTCCTCCATCTTGTTGGTCAGCGCTTCGATGAAATAACTGCCCGCGAGCGGGTCAATCGTATTGGTGACGCCGCTTTCGTGCGCGATAATTTGCTGAGTACGCAACGCGATCTTGACCGCTTTTTCTGACGGGAGCGCGAGAGTTTCGTCCATCGAGTTGGTGTGCAATGACTGCGTGCCGCCCAAGACGCCCGCGAGCGCCTCAAATGCCGTGCGTACGATATTATTCTCCGGTTGTTGCGCCGTGAGAGAACACCCCGCTGTCTGTGTATGGAAACGGAGCATCCAGGATTTCGGATTCTTTGCGCCGTATTTCGTGCGCATACGCTTCGCCCAAATGCGGCGGGCGGCGCGGAATTTCGCTATCTCTTCGAAGAAATCAATATGCGAATTAAAGAAAAATGAAATACGCGGGACGAATTCATCAACATCCAACCCGCGTGCAATGCCGTGCTCGACGTACGCAAACCCGTCGGCGAGCGTAAACGCAAGCTCCTGCACGGAGGTCGAACCTGCCTCCCGAATATGATAGCCGCTCACAGAGATCGGGTTCCACTGCGGCACATCCTTATTCATATACTCGAACATATCGATGATCAGCTTCATGGACGGTTCGGGCGGATAAATCCATTCTTTTTGGGCGATGTATTCTTTCAGAATATCCGCCTGAATGGTGCCGCGCAATTTTTTGAAATCCACCCCCTGCTTCTCCGCCACCGCAAGGTAGAACGCCATCACCATCGCCGCCGGAGCGTTAATCGTCATGGACGTAGAGATCTCGCCGAGATGTATCCCTTTGAACAGTATCTCCATATCGGCAAGCGAGCTGATCGCCACGCCGCAAATTCCGACTTCACCTTCGGAATCCGGGTCGTCCGCGTCTTTGCCCATGAGTGTCGGCAGGTCGAACGCGACCGAAAGCCCGGTCTGTCCGTGCTCTAAAAGATAATGATACCGCTCGTTCGTATCTTCCGGCGTGCCGAACCCGGCGAACTGACGCATCGTCCACAGTTTGCCGCGGTACATCGTGGGGTGGATACCGCGCGTGTAGGGGAATTCGCCCGGGAAACCGATGTCCCGAATGAAATCCGTCCCGCGAAGGTCGTCCGGCGTATAGAGCATTTCAATCGGCGCGCCGCTCACGGTTGTAAATACTGTTTCCCGCGTTCGACCGTTACTCTTTACGCGGTCCTGCCATTTTTGTTTTTCTTCTGAGTATTTTTTTTGGTCAATGTTCATAGACATCAGATCTCCAAAATTGAATCAAGAATATCATTAAGAGACTTCTCAAAATCCAAAATAATTAGGTAGCCTGCAAATTTATTCGAAAAACGCAACCTAAAGGTTGCGGCTACCCATAGTAAATAATTTTTCAGATGTCTCTTGAATGAACAAAGCAGGCGAGCGCTCGTTCATGAATAGACAACCTCATGTAAAATCTTTTCGCGGTATGCATTTTTTAACGCCTTGGACGTAACGAGATCAACTCGTCTCAGTAGAATTTTTTCTAAAAAGTCCTTCAATTCAAAGAATTCCCAACCCACGGGTCCCGAAAACTCGACGAGAATATCAACATCGCTTTCGGCCGTTGCATTCCCGCGAGCAACAGAACCGAATATCCCGATTTCTTTTACGTGAAATCTTTCCTCAAGAATCTGTTTATTCTGTTGTAAAACCATTTGTATAGGATTGTTCATGCTTCGTTCTCCTTTAGCAAATTTCGTCACTCACGTCCTTCCAAACCGTTTGTCGAGTTCTTCGATGGAAAGCTTCACAACTACCGGACGGCCATGGGGACAGACGTACGGCATCTGTGTCGCAAACAACTGGTCGATGAGCGAGATCATTTCCATCGTGTTCAGCTTATCCCCCGCTTTGACCGCCGCTTTGCACGCGAACGATTTCGCAATGTTATCCCGCGCATCCATCTGTTCTGCATTTTCGTTGCGCTTGAATTCCTCAAGCACCTCATGCAGAATACCCGACTCGTTCCCCACGCGCACATCTGCCGGGATGCCTTCTATCACGACCGTGTTCTTACCGAACAATTTAACACTGAATCCCAGTTTTTCCAAATGCGGGAGCAATTCTTTCACCATCGTATAATCATGCGCCCCCAATTGGACGGTTTGGGGAAATAGCAATTGTTGTGACGTTGGCAGGTCTTTTTCGAAATTCGCCAGTACTTTCTCGTATAATACGCGCTCATGGGCGACATGCTGGTCCACGATGAGCAACCCGGTCCGAATTTGCGATAAGATATATTTGTTGTGCAATTGCCAGATCGCGCGGGATTCCGTCGCCTGTTCTTTGCCGGGAATGGACGGCGCAGGCTCGTGCTGGACAATTTTATCTTTCGGGAGGAAATCCGCCGCCTGCTGGCTTCCTGCTGGAACGCGGTCTCCTTCCATTCTGTGCTCGACCTTGGAAAAGAGCTTTTCAATATCGGCGACATCCGCCGAGCCGCCCCGGCTCGCCGGTTGAGCAACCGGAGCCGACCACCACGAATGCCCTCCTCCCGCTCCGGATGAGACGCTCTCTTTTTCCAACGCTGCGGGTTGAGAAAAACCGA
>DATCJD010000206.1:0-4421 GCA_036507435.1 Bacteroidota bacterium | reverse complement strand
GCTTGCGTATTCTGCGCCGCAACGTGGAAAGCAATCACCACAATTATACGCGTTTTCTTGTGCTTTCTAAAAAGAAAGCGCCCGTTTCTGCGCGCATGAAAACTTCGATTGTCTTTGCAGTGCGGAATATCCCCGGCGCGCTCTTCAAGGCATTAGGCTCGTTCGCTCTACGGGAAATTAATTTGCTGAAAATCGAATCCCGTCCGCTCGTCGGAAAACCGTGGCAATACCTGTTTTATCTCGATATTGAAGGCTCCGAACGCTACCGGCATATCACCCAAGCCTTGAAACACTTGAAAGAGTTGAGTACGTTGGTGCGGGTGCTCGGTTCGTATCCCATCGGCAACACGGTTCACACCTGACTATGCACATCGGCTATCTTCTGAAAGAGGGCATTTCCGGGTTTCGCCGCGCGAAGCTTTCCATGTTCGCCGCGATCTTCACGATTTCCATCTCGCTCCTTCTGTTGAGCTTCTTCACTATTCTTCTCATCAACGCGAACAGCGTGATCGAAGGTTTACGCGACCGCGTGGAGTTGGAAGTATTTCTCGGCGACCACGTCGCCAAAACTGAAACGGAAACGTTACAGGCGCAGATTGCCGCGCTCATCGGCGTGGAGGAAGTGCATTACGTTTCCAAAGATGAAGCGGCGCAGATTTTTCAGCAGGAGTTCGGCGAGGATATCAGCAAGGTGCTGGATTTCAACCCCCTGCCCGCGTCGTTCAAAGTACGGTTACAGGATGGCTTCCGGACAACTGCCGGCGCGGAGTCGGTTTACGTTGCCGCCAAGGACATGAAGGGCGTCGAGGACGTTATCTACCGAAAATCATTATTAGAAATGCTGGATAAGCGCGCGCAGACATTTCTCTGGTTGGCGCTCGGCATCGGCACGTTTGTCGCCATCTCCGCCATCTTTCTGGTGGCGAATACCATCCGCCTCGCTATTTATGCGAAGCGCAAAATTATCCAGACCATGAAGCTTATCGGCGCGACGCGGATGTTTATCCGCATTCCGTTCTTGTTGGAGGGATTGTTGCAGGGATTGATCGGCGGCGCGATCGCTGCGGCAATCGTTTACGCCGCATTTGAATACATAGAACAATTTGTCTCGTTACAGCTCTCTGACCTCGTCGCGGTCGACCAGACCGCATATGCCACTATCGTCGGCGTCGGGTGTTTGCTTGGGATCCTGGGAAGCATTTTATCCATACGCCGGTTTATCGGCGAGACGGTAGTTGACCAATAAGGCGTTGCTTTTTCCAACTTTCTTTTATACCATAACATCGAATTCGCCCCGCGTCTATCGTCTTAATATTAACGCTCGCATGAACAGCATGTTCTCCTTCCTCCGGTCGTCAATCGGCAAAAAAATTCTCATGAGCCTTACGGGGCTTTTCCTCTGCACGTTTCTTGCCGAGCATCTTGCCGGTAACTTGCTCCTGTTTCTCGACGACGGCGGGGAGATGTATGAGAAGTATTCCGAACTCCTCGTTTCCAATCCTATCATCCGGACAATCGAAATCGTCCTCTTCGCGTCTCTCGTCGGACATGCAGTGAGCGGTGTAATCGTATGGCTGGAAAACCGCCGCGCACGTCCGGAGAAGTATAAACAATACCGTCTCAGCGATACGACCGAACTTGCGTCGCGCATGACAATGCTGAGCGGCAGTGTGTTGTTTTTCTTTTTGGTGGTGCATTTGGGCAGTTTTTTCTGGCCTCTCAGGATTACTGGTGACGAGCACAGCGCGTATGAATTAGTCCAGCAGAAATTTTCCAACCCGTGGTTCTCGGCATTTTACGTGCTCGCAATAGTGCTCATGGCGTATCATCTCCGGCACGGGTTCCAGTCGGCGTTCCAGACGTTAGGCTTGCGGGGCAAAGGCTACAACCGCATTCTGAACGCGATTGCGTTCGTCTTTTGGTTTGTGATTCCGCTCGGATTTGCTTCCATACCGGTGTACTTTTATTTTTTCCGTCGTTTGGCTGAATCGTCGTTTATGGTAGGAATGTTGTAACATGAATCTTCATTCGAAAATACCCGATGGCCCGGTCGAGAAGAAGTGGGATAACCACCGCTTCAACCTGAAACTCGTGAACCCCGCCAACAAGCGGAAATACACCATCATTGTGGTTGGGACAGGATTGGCGGGAGCCTCCGCCGCGGCAAGCTTGGGCGAGCTGGGCTACAATGTGCTCTCGTTTTCGTACCACGAATCGCCGCGTCGTGCGCACAGCATCGCCGCACAGGGCGGCATCAACGCGCCGAAAAATTATTCAAACGACGGCGATAGCATCTGGCGGCTGTTCTACGATACGGTGAAGGGCGGCGACTACCGCGCTCGTGAAGCGAATGTGTACCGCCTCGCGCAGGTGAGCGGCAGTATCATCGACCAGTGCGTCGCGCAGGGCGTGCCGTTCGCCCGCGATTATGCCGGCTATCTGGATAACCGTTCCTTCGGCGGTGCGCAGGTCTCGCGCACCTTCTATGCACGCGGGCAAACCGGGCAACAACTTCTACTCGGAGCCTATTCGGCGCTCTGCCGACAAATGGATTTAGGCAGTGTAAAATTTTTCGCCCGCCGCGAAATGTTGGATGTCGTGGTTGTCGACGGACAAGCACGCGGCATCGTATGCCGCAATCTCGTAACAGGCGCCATCGAGCCGTACATCGGCGACGCGGTTGTACTGGCAACCGGTGGCTATGGAAACGTATTTTATCTCTCGACAAACGCCAAGGCAAGCAATGCGACAGCCATCTGGCGTGCGTACAAACGCGGAGCGGCATTCGGCAACCCGTGCTACACGCAAATTCATCCGACGTGCATCCCACAGGCCGGGGAGTTTCAGTCAAAGCTCACGCTCATGAGCGAAAGCCTCCGCAACGACGGACGCATTTGGGTGCCGAAGAAAAAAGGCGATACGCGCAAGCCGGAGGACATTCCCGAAAGCGAGCGGGATTATTATCTCGAAAGAACATATCCCGCGTTCGGCAATCTTGTTCCGCGCGACGTTGCCTCGCGCGCCGCGAAACGCATGTGCGACGACGGCTTGGGCGTCGGCTCGACGGGCAGGGCAGTGTATTTGGACTTCGGTGAGGCAATCAAGCGGCTCGGCAAAAACGTCATAGAAGAACGCTACAGCAATTTGTTCGACATGTATCACGAGATCTCCGGCGAAGACCCCTACCGCACTCCGATGCGCATCTATCCCGCAGTCCATTATACAATGGGCGGATTATGGGTAGATTACAACCTGATGAGTTCGATTCCCGGCATGTACGTCGTCGGCGAGGCGAATTTCTCTGACCACGGCGCAAACCGTCTCGGCGCCAGCGCGCTCATGCAGGGTTTGGCGGACGGGTATTTCGTTCTGCCGTATACGATCGGCGATTATCTCGCCACAACAAAGTTTAAGCAAGTCTCCACAGACGACGCACTGTTTAAGGATACCCAGCGCGGGGTGGATGAGACTGTGAAGAAAATGATTTCGATCAACGGAAAGAAAACGGCGGATGAATTCCATCGCGAGTTGGGCAAAATCATGTGGGATAATGTCGGGATGGGGCGCAACAAAGCGGGATTGCAGAAGGCGCTTGCAGAAATCCCGAAACTGCGCGAGGAATTCTGGAGCAATCTGAAAATCGTGGGCAGTGCAAGCGAACTGAATATGGAATTGGAAAAAGCGGGCCGCGTCGCCGATTTCATGGAGCTTGGCGAGCTGTTGGCGTACGACGCGCTTCTCCGCGAGGAATCCTGCGGCGGGCATTTCAGAGAAGAGCACCAAACTGAGGAAGGCGAAGCCAAGCGCAACGACGAGCAGTTCAGTTACGTTGCGGCGTGGGAATACGCCGGCGCGGGCAAAACGCCGATTCTGAATAAAGAACCGCTGACGTTCGAGCACGTAAAACCATCACAGCGAAGCTATAAATAATTTTTTCCTTGTCCCATGAACTTCACACTCAAAATCTGGCGGCAGAAAAATCAGAATGCGAAAGGCCGGTTCGTTGATTACCCGGTGAAGGACATCTCGCCCGACGCATCATTCTTGGAAATGCTCGACGTGCTGAACATCGACCTGACCAAGAAGGGCGAGGAGGCTGTGGCGTTCGACCATGATTGCCGCGAAGGAATCTGCGGAAGCTGTGGTATCATGATCAACGGGCGCGCACACGGTCCGGGACACGGCGCAGCTACGTGCGAATTACGCATGCGTTCCTTCAAGGACGGTGATGCGATTGTCGCAGAGCCGTGGCGCGCAAAGCCCTTCCCGGTGCTCAAAGATTTGGTAGTTGATCGTTCGTCGTTCGACCGCATCATGGTCGCCGGCGGATACATTTCGGCAAAGACCGGTGGCATTCCGGACGGGAACGCTATTCTCATCCCAAAACCGGTCGCCGATGAAGCGATGGACGCGGCGGCGTG
>DATCJD010000205.1:0-2853 GCA_036507435.1 Bacteroidota bacterium | reverse complement strand
ACACCGATTGCTTCCATCCCCGTTCGCCTCCGTCGGCTGAGTGAATGCAGAGGTGTTTTTTTTTGTTTCGCCCATCGCCTCCGCATACGAAAATAGTTCAGCCGGATCAATTCCGCAAATCATCATGAGTAACTGGATTCTCGCACACGAAACGTTTGTCATAATACTGCACGGTCTAGTCTCGCAATATTTTACCGTTAACGTGAGCGAGACTTCGTTTGATAGTCAAGTCGGAGAATCAGTTTGAACGTAGGATAGCTTGTTATGACACGACTCGCTCGATTCTTTCTTCCTCAGAGGTCCATTCAAAACCAGTTGATGCTCGTCACCGGGATACTCATGCTCAGTGTCATCGGCATCTACGTCGGCGCGTCGTATTACGGAATGCGAAACGCTGCGCTCGAAGTTGGTAGTGGGCGTCTGAACAGTTTGGTCGATCAATTCAGCACGTTATTCAGTCAATCGATGCGCGGGCTACTGACAGCAACGCGCACAGCCGGGGAAACGGAGGCGGTGCGCGGATTCCTTCGCTCATCTGGAACGCGTTCCCGCGGGCAGGCAATTGCAGCTCTGGAGGCTTTTCGGCCGCCCCGCGATTCTATGTCTATTGTCGAACTGTGGGACGCCAAACAAACATTCTTGCTCGGTCTCATGCAGCCTGAGCCGCTCGCACCCGCGGATCTGGACTCGGAATTTGTATCTTCAGCGAAAGCCCCCGGCTTCGGCGTCATTGGGAAAATCCGCTCGCTGGATAGCCTTACATTCTACCCGGTCGTTGTCTCTATTCATGACAGCGACCGTCTCGTTGGTTTTATCGTGCGATGGCGACGGTACGCCTCGTCGCCGGATGCCCTCGACCAAGTCTCGCGACTCCTTGGCACACAAGCAACGTTATACATGGCAAACGCCGATGGTTCGCTTTGGACAGATTTACTCACTACTGTTCCAACGCACTCTGTTGAAATACTCAACACGCGTGAGATGCTTCAATACGACCGCCCGGCTGGAGACGAGGTGCTTGCTGCGTCGCGTCCGGTTCAGAGCACACCGTGGGTCATCGTCATTGAGTTTCCGTATGAAGCTGTCATGACAAGTGTAAACAGTTTTGTGCAAGGAGTAGTAATCGTGGGCGGGCTGCTGTTACTCGTCGGTCTCATTATTGCATGGTTCCTCAGCCGCAGCATCACGAAACCACTGAACGAGCTTACAGTCATAACCGAAGCGATGGCGAAGGGAGATTTCTCAAAACCGGTCGAGGTCGGAAGGCGAGACGAAATTGGAAAGCTGGCGTTTGCCTTCAATACGATGATGGGGAGAATTCAAACATCTCAGCGCGAAATTGAACATAAGGATGTTGAAATCGGGCGGAAGGCCTCCGAACTGACGCAGAGCGAGGAGCGGTATCGCCATTTGTTTGAGAGCAATCCTTTGCCCATGTGGGTGTTCGACGCTGAAACATTAGCCTTCCTTGAAGTCAATGCGGCGGCAGTCTTGCATTACGGGTACAGCCGTGAAGAATTTCTCTCGATGACCATTAAGGACATTCGTCCGCAGGAAGAACAGCAGCGGCTTCAGGATGACATTGCGGCGCACCATCGGGGACTCGACAAGGCGGGAATGTGGAAGCATAAGAAAAAAGACGGCAGCATCCTCGATGTAGAGATTACGTCGCACGAGGTTGTCTTCGCAGGCAGACAGGGGAAGTTAGTCCTCGCCAACGACGTCACGGAGCGGAGGCAGGTGGAAGCGGCTCTCACGTATTCAGAACAGCGGTTAAGCGCCATCATCGAGCAATCGCCGCTGAGCATTCAAGTGTTTGCGCCCGACGGCACCTGCTTGAGAGCAAACACGGCGTGGGAGAAGCTGTGGGGCTCCCGTCGCGAACAGCTCAAGGGCTATAACATCCTTGCAGACCCGCAAGTTGTAGCGCGGGGAATCTTGCCGTACCTCCAACAAGCATTTGCCGGAGATCTGGTTGTCCTCCCGCCAGTGTATTACGACCCGCGGGAAATAGGTCAGGCGGGGAAGCCCCGGTGGACGAAGGCGGTCATCTATCCCGTAAAGGATTCCACTGGGGCGGTTAGGGAGGTGGTGCTCGCGCACGAAGATGTGACCGAGAGAACACTGGCAGAAGAGGCAGTGCGAAGGAGCGAACGCGAACTTTCCTTGGTCTATAACAATGTATCCGACATCATCTATTATTTTTCTGTAGAGCCGAACGACCGCTATCGCTTCGTGTCCGTCAATCCGGCGTTTTTTAAGGCTACCGGTTTGACGGAAAGCCAAATCGCAGGAAAATATGTCGACGAGGTTATTCCGGAACCTTCACTGACGATGGTTCTTGGAAAATACCGGGAAGCGATTCAGGGCAAACGGACCGTTACATGGGAAGAAACTTCCGTCTATCCGGCGGGGAGGAAACACGGGGAAGTTTCCATCGCTCCAATTTTTGACGAGCGTGGAGTCTGCACGCATCTCATTGGATCTGTCCACGATGTGACCGAACGCAAGCAGGCGGAGGAAACGCTGCGGATAAACGAACAGAACAAATCGTCATTGTTGCGTCTTTCAAAACAAATATCCCAAGCGCAATCGTTTTCTCAAGCTCTCGAAGCGACTCTGGAGGAAGTAAAAACGGTTTTGGGTTACCAGAGCGTGTGGGCATTTTTATATTCTGAAGATGGAGAAACAGCCTCGCTCATAACCATTCAGGGGGATGTTGCAGATTCGGTGAATCGAGAGGTTTCCGTGCTCCAAGTGAAGGGCGACAACATGCTGGAGGAAATTCGTGTAGCGCTCGGCCCTGTGGTCGTGGAGGACGCGCGCACCGACCCCCGTACGAACAAAGCGGTC
>DATCJD010000204.1:0-7492 GCA_036507435.1 Bacteroidota bacterium | reverse complement strand
TTGCTGAAGAACCAGGCGTTTCACACGCTTGCCAAGGATGCATCGTTCCAACAATTGGCGAAGGAGAGCGCGTTCCAGTCGCTCATGAAGGAAAGCGCGTTCCAGGAATTCCTCAAGGAAAGCGCGTACCAATCGCTTATGAAGGAAAGCGCCTTTGCGGAATTGTTCAAAGAGAGCGCCTTTGCAGATTTGTTTAAGCAGTCTGCGTTTCAGGAACTGTTGAAAGAAAGCGCGTTCCAGTCGCTCATGAAGGAAAGCGCCTTCCAGTCGCTGATGAAAGACGCACAGTTTCAAAACCTGATGAAGGAAAACGCAAAAGCCTCCGACGTCATGAAGAGCACGGAATATCAATCGCTTATGAAGGAATCTGCCTACGCCTCATTAGCGAAAGAATCGGCGTTCCAGGAATTGATGAAAGAAAGCGCGTTTAACTCCTTGATGAAAGAATCGGCATTTCTGGAATTAGCGAAAGAAAGCGCGTTCAGCTCGTTGATGAAAGAAAGCGCGTTTGCCGAGTTGCTAAAAGAATCTGCTTTTCAGGAACTGTTGAAGGAAAGCGCATTCGCCGAGTTGCTGAAGGAGTCGGCTTTTCAGGAGCTGGCAAAGGAAAGCGCGTTTGCCGAATTACTGAAAGAGTCGGCGTTCGCGGAACTGCTGAAGGAAAGCGCATTCGCCGAATTGCTGAAGGAATCGGCGTTCCAGGAAATGATGAAGGATGCATCGTTCGAAGCGTTGATGAAAGAAAGCAACTAAACGCTGACGAACTTAAGCTGTAGCGGTACAAAAGACCCTGAGAGCAATCTCAGGGTCTTTTTTTGTTGTGCTGAATGGTTGGGTAGTGGGCTAATTTGAACTAGGTTTGGTGGGACAGGCATTCTGCCTGTCAGAATGAGGTCAGACAGGTCCCAAAGGGATGGCTTCGCCAAATGTCTGACCTACCAAGCGAGGACACTACTAATAGTTGCGATTGGCGGCGACAGTTTGCATATTAGTGCTCCTCCCGGTCGCCGTGTATCGCTCACCATAAGCAGGATTATTGATGAACAGACATGTATGGTTGTTGTTCTGTTGTGCTCTTGCCCTTCTGATTCCGTCAAGAGTGTCCGGACAGCTGTACTCGCTCGAAACAGAAGACCTGCGTTTGATCTACTATGATAAAACGGGACACGGGTTCATCGTGCCGCACCTTGCGCGCTGTTTTACGAACTCACTCCGCTTCCACGAAAAGCTGTTCGACTATACACCGACTGAAAAAATCTCACTGATACTACAGGACTTCGGCGATTACGGCAACGGCGGTGCTTCCGCACTTCCGAAAAACGGCATCATGGTCGGTATTTCTCCGTTCCATTATGCATTCGAGACGAACCCCGCGAACGAGCGCATGAACGCGCTCATGAACCACGAGTTGGTTCATATCGCCGCGCTCGATAAGTCGTCCTCCAGTGACCGGTTTTGGCAGGCCGTGTTTTTCGGCAAGGTTATTCCGGTGAAAGAAAACCCGATTACCACTCTTTACGGGTATCTGACTACGCCGCGTCGATATACGCCGCGCTGGTATCACGAAGGCATCGCTTCCTTTATCGAAACGTGGATGGCGGGCGGGGTGGGGCGGGCGCTCGGAAATTACGACGAAATGGTCTTCCGCACGATGGTGAAAGACAGCGCGTATATTTACGACGTGGTGGGGCTTGAATCCGAAGGCACCACGATTGATTTTCAACTCAAGGCAAATTCCTACCTCTACGGCACGCGGTTTGTCTCCTATCTTGCCGACCAGTACGGAGCGGAAAAACTTATCGCATGGTATGCCCGGACTGATGACAGCAACAGGTATTTTTCCTCTCAGTTCGAAAAAGTGTACGCCGTGCCGTTGCATGATGAGTGGCTCCGCTGGATAGAGTGGGAACGCGGGTGGCAGAGGGAGAATCTTGATGTCATCCGCCAGCACACCATTACAGAGCACCGTCCAATCTCCCCGCGAGCGTTGGGCTCGGTCTCGCGGGCGTTTTATGACCCTGCGCTGGATAAAATATTCGCGGCAATCAATTATCCGGGTCAGGTCAGTCATATCGCCTCGATTGATTTCAAGACGGGGCGGAGCACGCCCTTGTATGACGTGAAAGGCGCGGCGCTTTATTATGTCTCCTCAACCGCCTACGATGCATCCACCGGCAATTTTTTTTACACCACGGACAATAACAAGTGGCGCGACCTGAATGTACTCGATGTGCGAACCGGCGTTTCAACCTTGCTTGCCGTGGATATCCGCACCGGCGATTTGACGTTCAACCGTAACGACAAATCCCTGTGGGGAGTGAGGCATCTGAACGGCTATTCGTCTATCGTACGCATTGCGCCGCCGTATCACGAATGGAAACAAGTGTACTTGTTGCCGTATGGCAAGGATTTGTTCGATATTGACTTATCTCCCGACGGCTCAATACTGATCGGGGCGTTAGCGGAAATTGACGGCACTCAGCGACTCATCAAGTACGAGGTGGAGAAATTGTTGCAAGGCGATACAACGCATGAAGTCCTGTTCGATTTTGACGTCAGCGCGCCGGCGACATTTACGTTCACGGACGACGGCAAGTTTGCGTACGGCTCGACATATTACACGGGCGTTTCCAATATCGTCCGGTACGATTTCGAAAACAAGAATGTCGAGTGGCTTACCAATACGGAAACCGGATATTTTAGGCCCGTGCCGCTTTCTGCCGACTCGTTGATTGCCTTCTACTATACGGGACAGGGATTGGTTCCTGTGATGGTGAGCAGTAGGGTATACGACGACGTCGCGGCGATCAATTTTTTGGGAAATGAAGTCGTGGAACACCAGCCCGTAGTAAAATCCTGGAAACTCGACCCGCCTTCGCCCCGGTTTATCAACATTGATTCGCTGACAATCTATGAAGGCGATTACACGCCGCTCAACAATATGACCACGATGTCGGTGTACCCGATTGTCGAGGGATACAAAGAATTCCCGGCGTACGGTCTCCGGTTGAACGTTGCGGATTATATCCTTCTGAACGAACTCAACCTGACCGCATCGTACACGCCGAACGGAATTCTTCCGGAAAACGAACGGCTTCACGCAACGATGAATTTCCACTACTGGCGGTGGAATTTCAAGGCGACCTACAACGCGGCGGATTTCTACGACCTCGTCGGTCCTACCAAAGTCAGCCGGAAAGGCTATTCCCTCAGCGTGCAGTACAAGGAATTTCTCGTCTTCGATGAACCGAAGACGATGGATTATTCCGTCAGTCTGACACAGTACGGCGGGCTGGAGCGTTTGCCGGAGTTCCAGAACATTGCAACGTCCTTCGATAATTTTCTTTCGCTCAATGGAAGAATGACCTACCAGTTCCTGTGGCGGTCGCTCGGCGCTGTCGAAGAGGAGAAGGGGATCCACTGGGAAGCGCTCAGCCTTAACAATTACGTTAATGGAACGCTCTTTTCCCGCGTGCTCACCAATCTCGATTATGGTTTTTTGTTGCCGCTCGACCATTCTTCCATTTGGCTGAGAAGTTCTGCCGGGTACTCGTTCGGCGACCGGCTTGAGCCGCTTGCCAATTTTTACTTCGGCGGGTTCGGCAATAATTGGGTGGATTATCAGGAATTTCGGCGTTACCGGGATTTCTACAGCTTCCCGGGCGTTGAACTCAACGCCATCGGCGGAACAAATTACGGCAAGCTCCTCGTCGAGTGGGTACTGCCGCCGTTGCGCTTTCGCAGGTTCGGCGCGCTCCCGCTCTACAGCAACTGGGCGCAACTTGCCCTTTTTTCAAGCGCGATCACGACAAATGTGGACGACAGCCAATTCCGCAGAACGATCGCCAACCTCGGCGCACAGATTGATTTTAAATTAGTGGTGTTCTCGACGCTGGAATCGACATTTTCCATCGGCTATGCGCGAGCGTTTGAAAAACATCGCGCATCAACTGACGAGTTTATGGTGTCGTTGAAATTGTTAAAGTGATTCGGCAATTTCTTTTTTCCCTCTTACTAGTACCGGGTCTAAGAATTAATGTTGTGTTTTATATTTTGAGGATTAAAACAACCACCCCGTCCGCCTCCCGACAAAAAACGTCGAGGCAGGTCGGCGGACACCCCTCCTTGGTAAGGAGGGGAAAGACCGTCTGCCTACACGTTGTCCCCTTTACCAAGGGGGACCTGCCTGCCGGCAGGCAGGCGCGTTCCGTCCGCCTCTAGCGGACGGAATGCAGGGGGTTTTAGTCTCTTTGTTTCAAACCCGCTATTCTCTAAATTCAAAACAACGCTAATCGTTTCTCAAATCCTACTGTGCAAATCATCCCGCAAATAGCCTTAAGTTTAGTTCCCGTGTTTCTCTTTCTTGCAGGCTTAGTGGTTCTCGATAGCTTCAAGCTCGTCAAACTTAGGGCGATACTCATCACCATTGCCGTCGGCGGTGTATCCGCTCTCGCATCGCTGGCGGTGAACACATTGTTGATGGATGCCACCCCGCTTGAGGCAGGAGTGTTTCCCCGCTATGTTGCGCCGGTCGTGGAAGAAGTATTGAAAGCGGCGTACATGGTCTACCTCATCCGGTCGAAGAGAGTCGGCTTTATGGTCGACGCCGCGCTGTTCGGGTTTGCTCTCGGCGCGGGGTTCGCCTTTGTGGAAAACATCGTGTACTTGCGCTCGCTTCCGTCTGCGACGCTGTTCGTATGGGCGATTCGCGGCTTCGGCACTGCGGTCATGCACGGCGGCACGACGGCAATCTTTGCCGTGATTTCAAAAAACCGCGCCGATATCACTTCTTCGGAGACGCTATCAATTTTTCTGCCGGGACTCCTGACGGCAATGGTCATTCACTCGTTCTTCAATCATTTTTTTCTGCCGCCGGAATTCCAGACCATCATCTATCTCATCATCCTCCCCGCCGTTCTCCTGTTAGTCTTTAAGCAAAGCGAGCAGTCCACGCGCGAGTGGCTGGGAGTCGGGCTGGACACGGACGTCGAATTGCTCAGTCTCATTACTAAGGGAGGAGTGACGTCTACAAAAATAGGCGTGTATTTCCAATCGTTAGAATCGCGTTTCCGCGGCGAAGTGCTTGTTGACATGTTATGCTATCTGCGCGTGCATCTCGAGTTATCCGTCAAAGCGAAAGCGCTATTGCTCATGCGGTCTACCGGTTTTGACCCGCCGCCGGATGCGGAAGTCGAGGCGCAATTGAAAGAGCTGAGTTTCCTCGATAAAAGCATAGGGCAAACCGGTAAATTATTGCTGAAGCCCTTCCTGCGCCACACCAGCCGCGACCTGTGGCAGTTGCACATGCTCGCTCAGAAATAAGCCGTTCGTGATGCGGGTCATAGTCGGGAATGCCGCCACTCTGTATTATACATGTACGCGGTTGTCTTTCCCCAGTGAACTGAAGGAGCGGAGATGAAAAAAATTCTTCTTGTCGAAGACGAATCCGACCTCATCAACATTCTTGACCTTGTGATAAGCGGTGAGGGCTTTGAAGTGACACAGATGGGCAGTGCGGAAGAGGCGCTCCAGTATTGTAAGACGACCACGCCGGACCTTATTATTTCCGATATCAAAATGGGAGCGATGGACGGTTTGACCATGTTCGAAACCATTCGGACGATGCCGGCATTTACCCACGTTCCACTTATTGTTATCAGCGCGGTCTCGGACGCGCAGTGGGTCACGAAGGCGAAATCGCTCGGCGCCGCAGAATATTTTACCAAGCCGTTCGACGTGGATGAGGTTGTCAAAGCGATTAAAGAGATTCTTACTCCGGCTGGCAAAGCAGAACACGTCGCCAGAGTATAAGGTGAACCATATCGAGCTGTGTACGAGTGCCGCGCCCCAAAGTGCGGCTTTCGTGTTTGTGTCCCACCCTCCTAATCTCACGAAATCCGCCGTCTTGCTCACGCCTGTCTTGCGAATAAAACTATGGACGATGAATGAGAAATATACTATTTTAAGTGTTGCACAAGCAGGAACCGATTTTCTCTCTGAATCTCATGTCCGATTCCCAGCACCAAGAACTCATACGCTACACGTATAATTTTCAGTTCGAAGACGGCAGTACGAAAGTATTCGACGTCCTCCTCGACCCGAAGACGTACGAACTGCGCGCCAGCCCGAACCCCAATCTACCGGAGTGGACAAAGCTGAAATTCCACCAGTGCGAAAACTGCCCGCTCGCGGACGACGTTCCGCACTGTCCCGTCGCCGTCAACCTCTCGCACCTGATCGAAGAATTTAAGTTCAACCAATCGACGGACAATGCGTTTGTGGTCGTGGATGGACCCGACCGCAGTTACGTCAAGGAGACATCCGTGCAAAAGGGATTAAGCTCCATCATGGGGATTATCATGGTGACCAGTAATTGCCCCGTACTCGATACTATGCGCCCGATGGTGCGCTTTCATTTGCCGTTCGCCACTTCACTGGAGACCACCTATCGTACGATAACCATGTACCTGATGACTCAATTTATTGAAATGAAAAAAGGCGGGTCGCCGGACTGGAAGCTCGAAAAGCTCGTGCATACTTACAAGGAAATTGCGAAGGTCAACAAAGGGATGTGGAACAGGCTTTCCAACGCCGCCAAGTTGGATGCGAATGTCAACGCGCTCATTATTCTGAATTCCTTCGTCGATGCGCTGAGGCATTCCGTCAAAACGGGACTCGACGAGATTTCAAAAATGTTCGGCTCGAGTCATTCTAAATAACATTCCATTGTATCATACTCTTAAGGAGGGTGTATGCAACAATACGGAAAAGCTGTTATCCTGATTCTTGTGTTGCTTGTGTTCGGGCGGTCTTCCGCGACCGCTCAGAAATTAAAAGTGTTTATCTCCGTGGATATGGAAGGCATTACCGGGTTGGTGCACGGCGACCAGGTCGGGCGCGGCGGCTCGGATTACCAAATGGCGCGCCGGTGGATGACCGAAGAAGCGAACGCCGCCATTCAGGGCGCGCTGGACGCAGGAGCGACGGAAGTGATCGTGAACGATTCGCACGGCGATATGCGGAATCTTATTCTCGCCGACCTGCACCCCGCGGCGACTCTCATCACCGGCTCTCCAAAGCCGTACAGTATGATGCAGGGACTCGACGCCACATTCGACGCAGTCGTCTATGTCGGCTACCACCCGCGCGAAGGAACGGCTGACGGCGTGCTCGACCACACCATGTCCGGCGGAACCGTGTACTACGTGAAAGTCAACGGCGTGGAAATGCCCGAGCTTGGTTTGAATTCGTTGATTGCCGGATACTACAACGTGCCGGTCGTGTTCATCGCCGGAGATAAAGCCGCGTGCGAGCAGGCGAAAGAACTGCTCGGCGACAACATTGCCACGGTTGCCGTGAAAGAAGGTATCGGCAAACGAGCGGCGAAATCCATGCCCCAGAAAAAAGCGCAGGAGGCGATTCGCGCGCAGGTGAAAGCCGGGATAGACAAACGAAAAGAAATGCGCATCTACAAACTGAACGCACCGTACAC
>DATCJD010000203.1:0-3171 GCA_036507435.1 Bacteroidota bacterium | reverse complement strand
ATCGCTCAGCGCCTTTGCGGGGTTCGGGTGCGTTTCGATAAACAAAGCATCGATTCCTACCGCTACGCCTGCCCGCGCGATTGGAAAAATAAATTCGGGCTGGCCGCCGCTTTTCCTAGCCTTCTCACCGCCGGGAAGTTGTACGGAATGCGTCGCATCCAACACCACCGGGTAACCCATCTTGCGCATGATCGCGAGCGATCGCATGTCGACGACAAGATTGTTGTAACCGAACGTCGTTCCCCGCTCGGTGAACATCACCTGTTTGTTGCCTGTTGCTTCCACCTTTTCCGCGGCAGACTTCATTTCTTGCGGAGAAAGAAATTGACCTTTTTTGATGTTCACTACTTTGCCGGTTTTTCCCGCCGCCCGCAGTAAATCTGTCTGGCGGCACAGAAACGCGGGGATCTGCAGAATGTCGGCTACCTCTGCCGCCAAAGCGGCTTCGTGCGGCGCATGAATGTCAGTGAGAATTGGAATGCCGAATTTTACTTTGACCTCCAACAGGATTGAGAGCGCTTTTTTATCGCCGATACTCGAAAACGACTGACTGCTCGTCCGGTTAGCTTTCCTGTAAGACGATTTGAAAATCAACGGCATGTGATATTTTCCTGCAAGACGCTGTAAGGTCGCCGCCGTTTTCAGAATCATTTCTCTGTTTTCAACAACACACGGACCAGCAATGAGAACGAGAGGTTTGCCGGCTCCAATACCTATATGTCCAACTTTGACCACGTGTTTGCTCAAGATCAGTGTAAAAAAATTTTTAGGTATATAACATACGAAAAAAAGGTTGAACAATCAAAAAAAGCCCGTCTAGCAGGCTTTTCTTGCTTCTCGGACGTTATTCATGTATTTTATTCGTACTCATGACACTGCGCGCGTACGCAAAAATCAATCTCGGTTTACAGATTATCGGCAAGCGTCCCGACGGGTACCACGACATCGAGACTGTCTTCCACCAAATCAACCTCAGCGATGAAATCGAACTCTCGCCGGGCGGAAACGGTATTCATCTCCACAGCGACGACCGTGAGGTTCCAACCGATGAACATAATCTGTGCATCAAGGCGGCTCAGCTTCTTCAACAGATCACCGGCGCACAGCACGGCATTGACATCGTTCTTCGTAAACGGATTCCGATCGGAGCCGGTTTGGGCGGCGGCAGTGCCGATGCGGCGGCTACACTGTTAGGATTGACCAAACTGTGGAAATTGGATATTTCACACGACGAGCTTCGCGCTCTCAGCCTCACACTCGGCGCCGATGTCCCTTTTTTTATCGAAGGCGGCACGGCATACGCCACCGGGAAAGGCGAGCGCTTGGAACCGATGGAACTTGAAGTTCCATACTGGATTTTGACAGCCACTCCGTCCGTGCATATTTCGACAACATGGGCGTACGGAAAAATCGACCCAAACTCTCACGTGCGCCAGGAAAATCTCCGTTTGCTTGTCGGACAATATTTGCAAGAACCGCGCGTACTGGTGAACAAGCTCCGCAACGATTTTGAGCCGGCGGTTTTCCGGCATTACCCGGAAGTCATGCGAGCCAAGGAGCAACTCGTGCGCGGCGGAGCCGATTTCGCGCTCATGAGCGGGACCGGTTCATCGGTATTCGGCTTCTTCCGCAACGGGGCATACGCGAAAGAACTTGCCGTAACGCTTGCGCCCCTCCATCATATATCACTAACCGAGCCGTTCTTTAAGCCGGAGCCAGTTTTTCTCTCCGAGTAGCGCCAATTCAACCGAGACCCATGCATCGATTTTCTCCGCTCTTATTTTTCTGTCTTTTTCTTCCGTCGCTCGCACAATCAAGAATTGTTCAAGATACGACTTCAGTCATTCAGCGGGATTCACTCACTGTTGAACCGGTGGATTCGACGCGCTTTCGTTTTTTTCCGGGCATGGGAAGCGTTCATCGGCACACCGATTTAACCAGCAATTTGCATCACACACAATTCGATTGGACAGATGCAAAATATCTCGGCGACTTGTTGCGGAACATCCCCGGATATTATCTACGCGATATAGGTGAGGCAGGCAAGCTGAGCCAGCTTACAGCATTCGGGCTTGCTGGAAGCGGTATCCCTATTCTTCTCGATGGCAGGCCAATTAACGACCCGTATTCCGGAACTTTGAACTTGTACGATATACCCATCGAATCCATCGAACGCATTGAAGTGCTTGATGGCGTGGATGCAATCCTCTTCGGTTCTCAGGGCACAGCAATTAATATCGTCACACGCCAATACAACAACAATCGCCCGGTCACGAAGCTACGCTATATGCAGGGACCGTTTGAGCACGGGCTGACGGACGGATTGTTCACACAGAACATTGCACGTGGTACCAATCTCATGCTTGGATTTCAGCGCCATGTCTCGGACGGGAGATTTACGAATTCCGCCTACGACTCGTGGCATATCCGAAGCCGGGTGCGGTATAATTATTCCGACCGATTGAACATTGCGCTCAGTCATTTCTATAGCTCGGCGGATAACGGGCTGAACGGCGGAATCGACACAACAAGCCCGTCGTTCTTCAACGAAGTCACCGCCGTCGTCCAAAATCCCGACGCCTCGGAAAGAACCTCCCGGCATGACCTTACCCTTACCGGCATCGCCCGCATGTTGCGCGATACAGCCAGCACAACGCAGTTTTCACTTTTTTACAGCGAGGTTGAGAGAGAGTATCAGAATACGCCAAATAACATTTCAGAAGCTACGAGCACTTCATTGAAAGGTATACGCATTTCCCAGCAGTTTGCAACACGGTGGCATCATACAACCGTTGGGTTTAACAGTCAGCAAACAAAAATGTCAACCAACATTCCCGATATTTTTTCTGTTGAGCGCAACCAATCTTCACTTATTGCAAAAACAGAGCTTAAGCTGTTCAACGCGTTACACCCCTCCGCCTCTGCACGGGTGGAGCATGAAGAGGGAACCCCCGGGGTGTTTCGTTATGGACTAGGACTTCGTTACATAGCTGGGGACATTTTGACCCTGAATGGAGAATACATTTCTTACTCAGACTCACGGCAACATATCAACGCGACAGTTAGGATTTCATTCACAAACAATTCATACGCGACACTGACATGGTTTGAGTATACAAACACATTCACCTCGGTGTTTTTTACTACTCTTTCTAACACACGACCCAGCCC
>DATCJD010000202.1:0-7753 GCA_036507435.1 Bacteroidota bacterium | reverse complement strand
GGTGGAAGTGCCGGTTACCGTCACGTCCATTCTTTTATGGAATGTCTTAGTGCTGGAGTTCAACAAGCTGTCCGGGTTGGCGGGTTGTATGTACCTGACCGTGGAATGCACACGCAGTATGTCTACTCCCGGTATAGTATCAATTTTGGCAAAGTTGTTGTAATCATCGAAGTCATTGAAATCCGGATAGTTCTCTCCATCCGCAGGACCGAATGAGCCGCCCGCCGTTAACGCGTCCGTCGACGTAACGATATCGCCTGCCGATGCCGCATCGAACGCTCTGCCGGAAGCTTCTTCAATTCGTGAAATTGCAAGCGAAATCATGTACACGCCGATTTCCGTCTGCTGGAGGATTACTCCGTGCGTCAACGAAGAACGGTTTGTCATGAGAACTGTGTATCCGAGTAAGACCATCGCGCCGACGGTCATCATCGTTTGGCCGGTATTCATACTTGAAAATCCTTATGATAACTGTGTCTGGTATTTTCAAGTGTGCAACCGGCGTGCCCGCGACAAAGGGCGATTTTACTAAGGAATTATCGAAACGTGAGAAAGGCGGGTGGGCTGATTTCGCCCACATGGGAGGGATTAGCCCTTGTTACTGATGCAGGTCGTACTCTTTTATTTTCTCGTACAAAAGACGACGGTTGATGCCTAGTAGCTTCGCCGCTTTCGAGCGGTTCCATTTTGCTTTCTGCAGAGCTTTGAGAACGAGGTCGCGTTCTACGGTTTGAAGCGTTTTGCGGAGATTGAGAGAGGTTCGGTCGTTTGAAAAAACGCTACCCGTCTCTTCAGCGCCTGTTGCAGGGAGCGATAGATGGTCAAGCGAAATCACTTTTCCCTGCACCAGCACGGTGGCGCGCTGGATGACGTTTTCCAGTTCGCGTACGTTCCCGGGCCAGGGATATTCGAGCAGTTGTTTGATGAGTTTCGTATCGGAGGCGAGATTGCGTTTCCCGCCATATTTTTTGAGAAAATGTTTTACCAGCACGGGAATGTCTTCCGTGCGTTCTCGCAAAGGAGGGAGTAGTAGATGCACAACCTGTAACCGGAAGTAGAGGTCTTTGCGGAAACGCCCTGAACGCACTTCATCCTGCAGGGTACGGTTTGTCGCCGCGAGGATGCGCACATCCACGTGAATCGTTTCATTTCCACCCACGCGCTGGAACTCGCTCTGTTCGAGTACGCGCAACAATTTGGATTGTAGTTGCGTGCTCATTTCCGACACTTCGTCCAGGAACAAAGTCCCTTTATGCGCGAGTTCGAAACGTCCCAGCCGACGCGACTCTGCACCGGTGAACGCCCCGCGCTCGTGGCCGAACAATTCACTTTCGAGCAGGCTTTCCGGGATCGCCGCACAATTGATTTTGATGAACGGCGCGTTGCGCCGCTCAGAATGATACCAGAGCGCGTTTGCCACCAACTCCTTGCCCGTTCCCGTTTCGCCCTCAATGAGGACAGTTGCGTCCGACGACGCAACCTGCCCGATCATCTTGAAAATCTTTTGCATAGACGGGCTTTTACTGACCAACTGGTCGGGCTGGAATTCGCCGGATTCACGTTCTACAATGAACTGCTGGAGCGCCTCGACACGCGTCGAGAGCTGGCGGTGTTCGAGCGCACGGCGGATGACCGCCAATAATTCTTCAAGGTCGAACGGTTTCGTCAGGTAGTCGAATGCCCCGATCTTCATGGCTTCAATCGCCTTTTCACTCGTCCCGTAAGCGGTAAAGACGATAACAGGCATATCGGGAGCTATCTTTTTGAATTGTGTTAACGCCGTCAATCCGTCCATTTTCGGCATCCGGATATCCAGCAGGGCGGCGTCGTACGTTTTCCGTTTCAGTTGGGCGAGAGCGGCAAGCCCGTCTGCCGCCTCGTCCACATCAATGTCCTCGGTCGCCAGGGCATCCTTGATATTCAGGCGGCTGATCGCTTCGTCATCGACTACCAGAACGCTGTATTGAGTTTTCATACCGTAATTATGTATCCTTCCGCGCGCCGTTTAACGGTAGCGTAACGGTGAACCGCGCACCTCCGAGCATACTCTGTTCGTACCACAGGTTTCCTTGGTGCGAGCGGATGATCTCATATGCAATGGAGAGGCCCAGCCCGACGCCGGAATCTTTTGTCGTATAAAACGGGTCGAAGATGTTGGGAACGAGTTGAGGGTCGACGCCGGGTCCTGAATCTTCAACGGAGACATGAAGCACGTTCTGCCCATTCTCAACAAACGTGTTGATGCGCAAAATCCCGCCCTTCATCATTTCATCCAAAGAATTTCGAAACAGGTTTTGGAAAACTTCGCGTATCTCCGAAACATCGATGGAAACCATGGGTGTGTTCGACCCGTAAGCGCGTTCGATGCTCACGCGTTGTTTTTTCGCCTCTATCCGGATCTCTTCTATAAAATCGTCCAGCAGTTCGTGCATGTTCACGCTCTGGAATTGAGGCGACCTCCGTTTGGAAAAATACAACAGTTTCTGGACGATGGTTTCCATACGGTCGAGTTGTTCCACGACCAGACGCATGGACTTCGGCGTAGGACCTTCGGGAGCGTTTTTGTTCTTTTGTTTTGAGGTTCGCAGGGCTTTTTGCCAGAGTTGAATGCGGGTCTTGATACCCGTGAGCGGTGTGCGGACTTCATGCGCAACACCGGCAATTAATTGTCCCAACGATGCCAGTTTCTCTTGCTGTTGGATGGTACGCTGGAGTTCCTCCTTCTCTTGTTGTTGCTGTACAATTGTATTCGCCAACTCATTGATGGACCCCGCGATACTTCCCATCTCCGAGCGTGAAACCGGCAAGCGCGCGGTGAGATTTTCCTTCATCCGCGAGAGGCCGTCTCGGATGGATTTCACTTCTTGGCTTAATGTGACGACAAATGAAATCGCAAGCAGTATCCCCAGCACAACGACAAATTGCAGAAAGAGCGTTACGTCCTGCGGCCACGCCGAAGACAATTCATCACCGAGGTCGTCGAACGCCCATGCCGCCCCCACCAGCTGGTTACGCGCATAGACCGGCTGGGTAACAATAATAAAACTCGCCGCAGACGATTCGTAATGCGTCCATTGTTCCAGTTCTTCATTGCTGGTTGTCTGCAGGATGGGGGGAAGGAACTGCCGGAATGTCCTCACGTTTACGAGAGAGCTTGTCGGGGGAGTTGTATTTGAATGCACCAGTTCCCGGTTCCAGAGAAAATGAAAAAAACCCGCTTCCGTATCGGGCGCTTTCGTCAATTCTTCTCGTGTGATGGCGGCGAACTGTTCGAGGAGTTCCGGGCGTTCCGCAAGCGATGTCTGCCCGGACTGTTCGGGAGCGACAAAATTCAGGACACTGCCATAGCGGCGGGCAAGGTTTGAGGTGAGCGAACTTAACCGTTCGCGGTTAAGACGCACGATGCTTTCGCGCGCATCGCGCACTGCATCAGCTATGTAGATGGTCGCACTCACCAGGCCGAGAAGCAATACCCCGACGGTGATAAAGACCTGAACCCGAAGCGAAAAATTTTTCATCATGAAGTCGTGTGTCTCTGTGCTGGAACAATATACAAGGAGAGCGGGAGACAATCAATTTCCGTGTTAGAATTTCATTCTGCGGTTGCATTCTGCATCGAGCATCTCTATATTATACGGAATTCCAAGAAGCACCTCTTTAAAACAAAATGAACAACCCCTCCCGGATTGCCAAAGATATCTCTCGGCGTGTGCTGGAGCTGTTTAACAGGCTCAGGCTTCTGATTGTCGAGGGTCTTGTCAAACTCAACCTTTCACAGGATATTCTCTTCCTGTTCTTTGCTGCGTTGGTGGGTATCGGCTCCGGTTACGGTGCAGTTTTTTTTCATGAGGCTATTCGGATTGTACAAGAAATCCTCTACGTTCATCTCCACGGTGTGTATAGTGAACAAGAGTGGTCCAAATACTTAGTGGTGATTTACCCGGCGCTCGGCGGGCTTGCGGTCGGTGTCATTGCCCATTATGTCTCGCCCGAGTCGCGCGGTCATGGCGTGCCGGACGTAATTAAAGCCGTGATCGCGCGTGGCGGCTATATGAAATCCTCACTTGCAATCTACAAGACGGTCACCTCTGCGTTCAGCATTGGTTCCGGAGGCGGAGCAGGCCGGGAGGGCCCAATTGTCCAGATCGGAGCGTCCATCGGCTCAGCGGTAGGACAGTTTTTTCGGCTTTCCAGCGACCGCCTGCGCACACTCGTTGCGTGCGGAGCGGCAGGCGGTATTTCTGCAATTTTCAACGCACCGTTGGGCGGTGTAATGTTCGCGCTGGAAATTATCATCGGCGATTTCAGCGTGCGTACGTTTAGCCCCATCGTTGTCTCGTCCGTTGTTGCGACAGCCGTCGCGCGGGGGTACCTTGGCGACCACCCGACATTCGTCGCGACGAACTACAGTCTCGTGTCCAACTATGAACTGGTCTTTTACCTCTTCCTCGGCATGATGGCCGGCGTTGTCTCCGTCTGGTTCACGCGGCTGGTGTTTGCAACAGAGGATTACTTCGCGCGGCTAAGGAAAATCCCGAAGATACTTCAGCCCGCAGTCGGCGGCTTATGTGTCGGCGTCATGCTTATTTGGGTACCATCCCTCGCAGGTTTTTCGTACGACATCAACAACCAAGCCATCCTTGGGGAGGCGAGCATTCTGGTTCTTGGAGCGGTGTTTATTCTCAAACCGATTGCCGTCGGGTTGACGCTCGGTTCGGGCGGTTCCGGTGGCGTCTTTGCGCCCGCGATGAAAGCCGGCGCCGCGTTCGGCGGAGTGATTGGTTTCGCCTTGCACTACCTGTTTCCGGAATGGACAGGCAGTTCCGGAGCGTACGCGCTTGTTGGGATGGGCGCGATGGTTGCCGGAACGATGCACGCGCCGCTGACCGCCATTATCATCATTTTTGAAATATCCGACACGTATCAGGTTATTCTTCCTATTATGTTCGCGGCTGTAAGTTCAGCCGTTGTCTCGCGGCTGTTCATGAAACAATCGATTTATACGATTCCGCTCGAGCGTGAAGGGATTGAAATCGGGTACGGGATAAACCTTTCCATCGTACACCGGATTACCGTTGGCAGTATTATGCGGAAAAAATTCACGCGCGTCGGAAGAATGTCAACCATGCGGGAGTTATTGCGCCTCGTGGAACTGAAAGACCAAACAGTGTTTCCCGTGACGGATGAAAGAGACGTTTTTGTCGGGCTTATTCGGTTTCAGGACCTTCGCCCTGCGCTCAGGAATCCGGAAGCAGAAGATGGCTTGCGAGCGGAGGACATCATGGTGAAAGACGCTCCAGAATTAGTGGAATCCGACTCACTTGATAACGCGCTGAAAACATTTGAATTGATAGATATCGACGCGCTGCCGGTGGTATCGGACAACAAATCGCGCAAACTTATCGGTATGGTGCACCACGAGGAAGCACTGCGAAGATACCGGAAGGAAGTCCTGCTGAGGTCGGAAAAATAGCTGTTCTTGTTGAAATAAGCCGACGGCGTCCCGCCAAAGCATTCCCGCAAACAACATAGAATGCTCGGCAGACAACTTCTCGTTAGTCGTATCGTCTACTTTCTCGAAGGTGTCACACCGAGAGAAAGACCTGCCATCACAAATACCGTGAGCCGCCCGCGTCGGATTTTTTTTCCCCAGCCGGCTTTTCCTCCTCGCGAACGGGAGCGGATGCCGAACGAGTGAACCCCGCGAACAGCCAGCGGTTTGCCGCGGCAAACGACGTTTTCTCCAGCAGGAAGACCAACCCCGCCGTAAAGATAATACTAAAGATGACCACACCGTAGGTGAGGTTCTGGATCAACGCGCCGCCCGCGATACTCATTTGCAGGGGAATGCCCGCGAGAACGGCGGCGGCAGTCCCCTTGGGAATCATCACGGACATGGCAAGTGCATCTTCGACCGGCGTCTTCGTCGTGTCAATTGCGAGGCGGGTCGCTAACAACCGCGCCGCAAGGAGAATGCCGCTCAGTGCAAACGCCAGTCCCAGGGAAAACGTATCGGCGAACTGGACGGATAACCCGATGTACACGAAGAAAAATGTTTTCACGACGAACACGATTTCCCCGAAAAACTGTTTTTCCGTTTCGTTATGGCGCAAGGGCTTCAGGTCGTACTGTTTCAGGAGCTTTGGAATCTTAATGAAATCGATGTTTCCCAACGTAATCCCGAATGTCAGCGCGGCGACAGGCCCGCTGTACCCGAGGAACTCCGCAATGCCGAACACGATAAATACAAACGACGGCGTCGTGAAAATCGCATGGCGGAGCTGGCGCATACGGTTGAGCAACAGCGACCACACATAGCCTCCTATCGCTCCGATAACGAATGCGAACACGAACGACGAGAGCAGTTTTCCGACGAGTAAACCGACGTGGACTTCCTCTACTTTAAACGTTTCCAGAATTGCGAGCGCGACGATGATGCACAGCGCTTCGCCAAGCGGGGATTCGAGCATCAGCGTGGTGCGGCTGGTGTCGGTGAGCCGCAACTGGCGAGCGAGCGGAATGACGACCGACGGCGCCGGTCCTGCCAGTACCGCCGCGACAAACAACGCAGCGCGCGGCAACAAGTTCGTCAGCATGAGCAACGCAAACGCGATCAGAGCGAGCGAAATAAAATAACTGAGAATCGTAATGAAGAGCGTACCCTTCAGCGAGCGGCGGAGGTTTTCTAAACTCAATTCCAGCCCGCCTTCAAAGAGAATAACCACAAGCGCGACGGTGGTAAAGACTGCGCCGATTTTTCCGAAATCGCCCGGCGAAACAATTTGCAGGAGCGGACCGATGATAACGCCGATGAGCGTCAGGTATAAGACGTCGGGGATGCGCGTGCGTTCGAACAGCGCGACAAAAAAATGCGCAAGGAAAACCAACAGCCCGACAAAGACAATAATATGGCCCGTTTCCATGCCGGAGTTATGCCTCGGTGAGTTTTTTAATCGCGGTTTTATTGCCGAACACGACAAGCACATCACCGCGTTCGACGGTCGTTCCGGGGGTCGGCACGCCGATAATTGTTTCCGTCCGGCGTTTCCGCAAGCCGAGCAAATCGGTGGTGGTCGCGATGCGCTTGATGGTGATCAGGCTGATTGCGAAGCGCGTGCGGAGGTCGAGCTTTTGCACCGTCTGCCCGACAAAACTCTCCGGCGCCGTTATCTCGGCAATCGAGTAATCCGTAGTAACGGAAAACGAGTCGAGCACCTGCTCGAACATCAAGCTCGTCGCGAGCCGTTCCGCCGCTTCAACGGCAGGGAGCACCACTTCCTTGATGCCGAGGTGGTGGAGGATCCGTTCGTGCGTCGGGCTGGTGGCAATCACGATGATACGTTTGACGTCAATTTGCTGTAACACGGACACCGTGAGCAGTTCCGCCTCGAAATTATCCCGCAAGCCTACGATAACGCCGTCCATTTCCTCCAAGCCCTGTTCGCGCATCGGTTTTTCTTCCGTCGAGTCCAGACGTACGGTATGCGCCACGTGGTCTTTTACATCGTCCAGTTTTTCCATGTCGGAGTCGATGGCGAGCACCTCCGCACCGTTGCGCGAAAGCTCAACGGCAAGATGCGCGCCGAAACTGCCAAGTCCGATTACGGCATATTTTTTTGCCATAGTTCCTGCTGAAGTATTACGTTATCAACACATTTTCCTGCGTATAATCGTAATGATGCCCGTCGCGCTGTTTGGTGATCGCCACCAGCACCGCCAACAGCCCCACGCGGCCCACAAACATACAAAGAAT
>DATCJD010000201.1:0-3011 GCA_036507435.1 Bacteroidota bacterium | reverse complement strand
TGCAGACCAGGTAAATGCCAAAGCCATCGTGACGGTGACGCACTCCGGGTTCAGCGCAATCAATACGGCGAAATACCGCCCGAAGGCGCGTATTCTTGCCGTCACGGCGCGGGAGAAAATTCTGCGTCGTCTCAATCTTGTCTGGGGTGTGCATGGAATCATTGTCCCGGATTTAGGCGGCGACACCGACAAGGCGCTTAAACTTATCAACGAGGAACTGGTGAAAGGCGGCTACGTGCAGAAAGGGGATTACATTGTGACAACAGTGGGTATTCCGTTGTTCGCTCAGGGCTCCACGAATACGATTAAAGTAGAAAGAGTGGAGTGAGGGCGTATGTTAGTTATGCTGAGTAGAAAGTATGGAGTGGAAGGGCTACGTACTTCTCCTAACACAGTTTGTATTCGCTAATCATATTAAACTTGAAACCCGAAACCTGAAACTTGAAACTTGGAACTATTCTTTTTTCGCTCCCTGCTCGATCCAGTGGTAAATCGTCATGACTTCTTCTTCCGTCAGCTTTTTCTTATTGCGCGCCATCTGTTTCCCGAACGGCGGATTAGGCAACAGCTTTAGATAAAGATTACTCTCCTTCGGTTTTCCCGGCACAATGGTATCGCCGTGCTCGCCGCCCTTCATCAGTGTTTCCCACGTATCCAACGCAAGTCCGCTGGGGTTTTCATTTTCGGCGGCATGGCACGGCATGCAATTCGACCGTAGTAGAGGGACGATGTTCTTTTTGTAATCGTATTTTTTCTTTGCCGTGCTGTCCTGACCGAATACACAGACGCTCAGTAACGCAGTCACGCCGAACAAGAATAACAATCTTCGTGTCATAGTTACGTCCTCAGTTATTTTTCGCCCCCTGGTTAATCCAGTCCTCAAGTAAATCAATTGTTGCCTGTGGTAGCCGCGTGCCGTCTTTCGGCATCCTTGAATTGACCCCGCAGTCCGTATCCGCTGAATTCGAGGAAACGCGGATAAACAATACACTCTGAGCGGCATTTCCCGGCAGGACACGCTTCAGCGTTGTGCAGGAAGCCTGCGCGTTCACATTAACCAGATTGTTATAACTTACTCCCTGCGTCAAAAAAAGTCCCCCGCTCCCGCCGTGACATCCTACACACCCGTTGCCGTTGAAAACCGGTTGGATCTGCTGGGCAAACGAGACCTCGTCTCCCTGCGGTTCTTCCGGCGGAGGCGGCTCAAGTTCAGACCCCGCATCGGTGCAGGATAAACTCAACGTCATCACGCACACCATCCCCGCTCCCGTTAATACAGTTAACATTCGGCGCATGTTCGTTTCGTCGATGATTAAAGGAAAAAGTGGAACAACACATGAAGATCGGTCGTCTTCACGTTGAGCACGGTATCGTCGGTGTACCGTACGAGCGGACGCACCTCCACGCCGCTGAACGGAAAGAATTCAAACCCGCCGGAGTACCGTGTTGCAACGCCTGTTTGAAAATCGACGTTAGGGTCGAAGACATCATACATCAATTTCAGGTCGAATCCTTCGGTGAGGAGATAGCTTGCCTCGACCATCACCGCGCGCTGAGTAAGCTGAGCTCCCGCGCCGTTGCGCGTATTACGGTCGCCATTCACGCTCATCAGCGGGGAGTTGCCTTCGATCTGTTCAATTTCTCCTACGAGAGTAAGCCTATCGGCGAACGTCAGCGCACCGAAACCGCTCAGCATTATCAAATCCGCTCCGCCCGCTTTATCGTTATAGACGGACGCTCCGAGCATCACGTTCGCAAACCCGGCGTCGAATCTCGCATCGGCGCGCGCGTAGAGAGCTTTCGGCACGACACTTGAGCGGTCGCCCACGACCCCGTTGGTTATTGCCGCGACAATGCTGACCGGGTCCGGCGCGATGCCGACTTCGATGCCTGTTTGTTGTCCGGTGTTGTTGCGGAACGGCGTAGCCTCCCGTACATACGAAGTATGGTCGTCGAGCCGCAAACTATAGGACGGCGTGAATCTTCCTAACTTGATGTACCCGTTCGCGGGCAGGATTTTTGCCAGCCCGAATACCTCATAGCGCACATAAGGTCCGAAGGCAGGATTGACGTACAGGTTGATTTTCTTTGAGAGCGCAAAATTGAAATACACGTCAGCCTGCATGGGGAAAAACGAACTGCGGTCGTTGCTCCCGTTGTCCTTTGTCTGGTAGAAATAGAGCATCCGGAAATCCGCGCCGTATGAAAGGAAGTCCGTAATATTGGTGCTGAATTCTTCGAGTGCGAATTCCTCCTGCCATGACTTAATGGGCAGTTCGTCCGTGCCGTAGGAAACGCCGAACGGCGAGCGCATGCCGCCGCCCGTTGGATTTACATGGCAATTCTTGCACGAATAACCGGTACGGCTGGCAAAACGGGGAAGCGAAATGGCGGATACAGTCACAATTGTCAACAAGAGAATAATGCAAGCAAATCGTAGAGTCATGGATTCCTCGAGATGGAATGTACGGAATGCACTGCTACAGATGTCACTGACTAAAAATAGAAAAAACGATGCTCATATTCAACAAAAACTTGGGTTTAATGCCTTGATTCTTGAGCATTCTCGCTCTACATTTGCTTGCAATGTTCTAAGTTTAACAGTAACAGAGGGAGATGAGTTCCTGTATGGATGCACCGTTGACGTTTCTCACACATCTCGAATGCAGTGTGTGCGGAGACAGGCATTCGCCGCACGAAATCCAGACTGTGTGCCGCTCTTGCGGAAAATCTCTAATTGCGCGCTACGACCTGCAAGCGGCGAGGAATCAATTTCGCCGCGAGCATCTCAAGGACAAAGCTCCTTCCATGTGGCGCTACCTTCCGGTTCTGCCGGTCGAACGGGAGACGAACATCATCTCGCTGGGCGAGGGCATGACGCCGATTATTCCGCTTCGGACTCTCGGCGGCGAGTTAGGACTTCCGAATTTGTGGATGAAAGACGAGGGTCAATTGCCGACTGGCTCGTTCAAAGCGCGCGGATTGGCGATGGCGGTTTCCAAGGCGAAGGA
>DATCJD010000200.1:0-3207 GCA_036507435.1 Bacteroidota bacterium | reverse complement strand
CACGTCTTCGTGCGAGAGGTTGCCCCTGCCCACTTCCACGAGCACGCCGACGATGCGCCGCACCATTTTCCGGATGAAATGCGAGCCGCGAATCCGGATGAGGATCATGCCGCCGTCTTCCTTCAACTCGACGCTTTCGATGAGCACGTTCGTTGATTTTTCTTCCGGGTCGTCTTCCGTAAACGAGAAGAAATTTTTCATCCCGACGAAGAGTTTCAGGCATTCCTGCATGCGCTTGAGGTCGAGCGTATCTTTGATCCACCACACGTAGCGCTTGCCGAACGCCGTCCGCCGCCGTGAAATTTGGTAAAGGTAAATGCGCGCGAGCGCGTCGTGGCGGGCGTGAAACTTCGGGTCGGCTTTTTCGACTTCGATAATGTTGACGTCAGCAGGAAGCTCGTCGTTGAGCTTCATGCGGATGATTTCTGGCCCGAGCACGGTGTTAACGTCCAGATGCGCGACCTGCATCAGCGCGTGTACGCCCGCATCGGTCCTGCCGGAACCCATCAACTCAAATTGGTTCGTGCGGAAGACCTTATGGACGGCTTCGGCAATCTCGCCCTGCACCGTGCGGACGTCTTTTTGAATCTGCCAGCCGTAGTAGCGGGTTCCTTCGTATTCGAGTGTGAGTTTATAACGCGGCAATACCAAGACTCCTTAGGCTTTTTTCTCAATTGATAACGCAATGACCCCCTGCGTTCCGTCCGCCTCAGGCGGACGGAACGCGTCCCCCCTTGGTAAGGGGGACAAAGTTACTCACGGCTTGAACATAGTTGATTTTGAAAACTGTTAATTTGCAGAGGCGCGGAGGGTGAAGCGCGGGATGGTCACGCGGAACATTTCTCCGCTCGGGCGTTTCATCAGATAAGTACCCTCCATGTAGCCTTCCATCGTTTCGAGGATGCAGAAGCTGTTGTACTCGTGCGACCTGCCCGGCGCGATGGTCGGTTGTTGTCCGACAACGCCCTCGCCTTCTACTTCTTCTTTTCTGCCGTTGGAGTGGACGATGTGCCATTGCCGCCTGAGCAATTGCACGGGTTCATCCCGGTCGTTGGTAATGGAGATGAAGTAGGCGAAGACGAATTTCCGCGCGAGCGCGTCCGATTGCCCGTCCAAATAGATAGGCCGGACAGCTATGGTGACGCCTTCGGTTGTGGATGTGTATTGGTGCATGGTTGGTTAAGGTTTAACTATGGCGTTGGTCAAATTCATTGCTTTATACTCACTGTTGTCTGATTTCTCGAGATTCCACCAAAAGACAACGACTTCTTTACCTGGTTCATAGCCGTAGATACTGTCGTACAGTATGACTGTAGCTACGCCGGGAGTTACATGGTCGCAGTCCAGCGGTCGTGTGCACGGCGCCCAATTGATGTATGCCAACCGTTCGCGCTCGAAAGCGGTATAGTAAAGTGTTTTGTTCGATAGATTATGGACAGAAATCCCTTCGCTTGTCGATTTAACGCCGAGCGGATTTCCCTCAACACCCGAATCGCATGACAAACATGCAAAGCACAGAATAGAAATGTATAATGTGTGTCGCATTTGCGTCCCTCCTGATTATTCTCCCAAGAGTAATTTACAGATTTAATGTTCCGCTTTCAATAGAAAATCGAGCACGATTTTGGCGAATTCCTCCGGCGCTTCTGCGTGTATCCAGTGCCCGACGTCGAGTCCTACAATATGAGCTTTGGGAAACATACGCTTGATTGCTGACTCGTCGTCTTGCGTGACGTACCCGGCTTTGTTGCTCTTGAGAAACAAAGTCGGTTTATCAAAGTGTTGAGAAGCATCCAGCGCGCCGTTGATGTCGTCGTAATGCCGGAGGATGGCGTCGAGGTTCATTTTCCAGCGGAAGCCGCCCGCGTCATCGCGTGCAAGGTTCTTCATCACGAATTGCCGCGTGGTCTCGCTGGGAATGTTGACGGATAAAGCTTCGTTGATGGCATTCCTGCTTGAAAACTGCTTCACGTCCAGCGCGGTGACCGCGTCAAAAATGTAATCGTGTTTCCGGTCGTACGCCCTCGGAGCTATATCAACGACGACCAATTTTCCAACTAGCTCAGGATGCGTAAGAGCGAATAGCATTGCGGTTTTCCCGCCCATCGAGTGTCCGATGATGTGTGTTGACTGCAAGTTCATTTGTTGCATGAATTCGCGCACATCGTTTGCCATGTCGGCATAGCTCATGACGTCCGAGTGCGGCGAGCGGCTGTGGTTACGCGCATCGAGCGCGAATACGCGAAAATGTTCGCCGAGCATTTTCCCTACCGTATGCCAGTTATCCGACGAGCCGAGAAGCCCGTGCAGAATAATCAATGGTGTACCGCTTGTGCCGTGCGAGTGCGAGAAGAGGTTCATGCTGATATAAACATCTCAATAAAAAATGAAAAATCAAAAAAATATGAGGAAAAAGGGCATGTCGATTTTTTCCGATTTTGCTTGACAGGGAATGCTGTATGCAGTAAATTATTATTGTGGAACAACAAGAACCTATGGACATACCCGACTCAAGTAATGCCCGCCTAACCTGACCCGCGGCTAGCCTTGGCTTCCTCCTGAAGCCAACATCGTCGCCGCGCAGGCGGCAGGTGTTGGTTTTTCGCTTTTATAGACCTCTCTCGTGTATCATCGGTGAATATTATTCATCGCAGAGGGATGGGTGTCTCTATCGGCAGATCCCGTCGGGAGAAAGGAGTTATGCGCCATGCGGTCACTATACACTCAGCGTTGTGGAACATGCAATTGTCCGATGATCTACGTCCAGCGACGCGGGTCTTCGGGCGGGACTTTGGTATGCCCGGTCTGCGGGGTTACGCGGAGACGGCGGTCTGAAGATATGAAAGAGAAGCCGGAAAACCGGGACGAGACCGCGCAGGAATCGTACGAAGACGCGGCATAAGAAAGCTATTGACAAGAACAGGAGGGATTCAAACATGGTGAAAAGACAAAAGGCACAAAAGCTTCATGAGGCGCCTAACACGATGCCGGTAACGGTACAACGTCTTGTTCCAATTCCGAACAATAGTGAGTATACCGCGGCTGACATGCGGCATTTTCGGATACTTCTAGTGAGAATGCGCGACGAGTTGGTGGAGGAGATACAAGCCGCTCGCGAAACTCCCCCCGTCATCCTGTATGGACACTCAGTCGTACTTCTTCAAGAGCTTCGTGCGGTCGAGTCCGCACTGTACCGTCTTGATGAGG
>DATCJD010000199.1:0-3348 GCA_036507435.1 Bacteroidota bacterium | reverse complement strand
CGATTTCCACGGGAAGCTCACACAGCCGATGGACATTACCACCTCCGGCGGCAAACGCACGAAAGGCGCAACCCGCGTCGTGCTGACACTCCCCTATTCGAATATTGACGACAAAATTATCGCCGACTGGTCTGCAAAGGGACTGCGCTTTAACATTGTTAAAGAAGACAGCGCGTGGTACAACATGCTTGTCGGATTTTTACCGTGGGTGCTGTTGATAGGCATCTGGCTTATTATTTTCCGGCGTATGCAGGCGGGAGGCGGCGGACCGAAAGGATTGTTCTCGTTCGGTAAGAGCCGCGCAAAGCTTCTATCCGAAGGCGGTACTAAAGTAACGTTCGAAGACGTTGCCGGCGCAGATGAGGCGAAAATGGAGTTGCAGGAAATTATCGAATTCCTCAAAGACTCGGCAAAGTTCCAGCGCTTGGGCGGGAAAATACCCCGTGGCGTGTTACTGCTCGGATCTCCGGGAACGGGCAAGACACTTCTTGCACGCGCGGTTGCGGGCGAAGCGGGCGTGCCGTTTTATTCTATCAGCGGCGCGGATTTTGTCGAAATGTTCGTCGGCGTGGGCGCGAGCCGCGTGCGCGATTTATTCGAGCAGGGGAAGAAGAATGCCCCTTGCATTATTTTTATCGACGAAATGGACGCTGTCGGACGACATCGCGGGGCGGGACTGGGCGGGGGCCACGACGAACGCGAACAAACGTTGAACCAATTGCTCGTCGAGATGGACGGGTTTGAACAGAACAGCGGAGTCATCATTATTGCCGCGACAAACAGGCCCGACGTGCTTGACCCGGCGCTCCTGCGTCCGGGAAGATTCGACCGCCAGGTGGTTGTCGAGCGACCCGACGTTAATGGACGTGAAGGTATTTTCCGCGTGCATACGAAGCATATTCCACTTGCAGACGACGTGAACATCGGTGTACTGGCAAAGGGAACACCCGGGCTTTCCGGTGCAGACATCGCCAACCTCGTGAACGAAGCGGCATTGCTCGCCGCCCGCGAGGATGAGAAGATGGTCTTCATGCGCCACTTCGAAGCGGCGAAGGATAAAGTGATGATGGGTATGGAACGGAAATCGCTGATCATTTCCGACCGAGAAAAGAAAATTACGGCGTACCATGAAGCGGGGCACGTGTTGGTCGCGAAATTTCTGCCGGAAGCCGACCCCGTGCATAAGGTGACAATTATTCCGCGCGGCAGGGCGCTCGGGGTGACCACGTACCTGCCTATCGACGAAAAGCATACGTACTCACGCGAGTACCTTGAGGCGATGATCACGTACGCGCTCGGAGGACGTGCGGCGGAGAAAATCATTTTCAACCAACTCACAACCGGCGCGGGCAACGATATTGAACGCTCAACCGAGCTTGCCCGGAAGATGGTCTGCGAGTGGGGCATGAGCGACAAACTGGGTCCTCTCGCTTACGGCGCAAAAGAAGAAGAACTGTTTCTTGGGCGTGAAATCACAAAGACCCGCAACTTCAGCGAAGAAACCGCCATTACCATCGATGCAGAAGTGAAAAAGATCGTTATGCTCGCGATGAAGCGGTCGGAAAAAATACTGAGAGATAACCTCCCGATTCTGCACCGGCTCTCGAATGCCCTCTTAGAGAGAGAAATTCTCGACTCTATTGAAATCGACATGCTGATGCGCGGCGAGGAGCTTCCACCAGTAGAGAAACGCAAGAACGGACAACCACAGGCTCCCCCCAACACCACGGCGCCGGTTTCGGGTACCTCAGCAACCGATACGACAAAATCGAAAAAGTGACCATGGGTGAACGACGTGGCGACAGTACCTCATCCCCGGACGCACTAGCCGACGCGCAGAAGAAGACGTTCAACGATGAGCTCCAGCAATCCGCTACGATTGACTACCGTTACGAGCTGATCCGGAAAACCATTCACCTCTTCTCCCTCTCCATTCCAATTATTTATTCCTTTATCTCCAAAGAATTGGCACTCCAGCTTCTCGTTCCGATGACATTGTGGTTCCTTGTGGTGGACATCGCCCGCTTTGTCCACAAACCTACTGCCGATATTTTTTACCGATGGTTCGGCTGGTTGTTGCGAAAACACGAACGCGATACTCTTCAGAAACGCTTGAACGGAGCAACCTACGTCCTTATCGCCTCTACACTCTGTGTGTTTGTATTTCCCAAACTGCTTGTGATTACCGCGCTTTCAATTCTTATTATTTCGGATACTACATCGGCATTGGTCGGGAGGCGTTTCGGCAAGCGGCCTTTCTTCGAGAAGAGCGTGGAAGGCACAATCGCCTTCTTCGTCACTGCGGTGCTCGTCGTGTTTGTGACGCCGAAACTTGACGGACTTCCGATGGAATACCTCATCGGTATCCTCGGCGCCGCAGTCGGTGCGGCTGTTGAGTCCGCTCCATTGCGTCTTGACGACAATCTTTCGGTCCCAATCAGCATCTGCGCGGTTATGTGGGGATTATACGCTCTGTTGCTTCCTTCATTAGACCTTGCCGCCTTTGTCGTGTAGTCTTAGAGGAGTTTTCATGAGAACTTCTATCCGTCTTGCTTTCGTATTACTGATTGCGTTATGTTCGCTCGACTGCGACATCCCGAAAAGTCTCGCAACCGGTGACGATGATGAAATCATTGTCTTTGCCGATGACTCAACATGGAGCGCGTTACATACCGTCTTGCGTGAAACGTTTGAAGACACTGTCTTCACTCCTCAAGCGGAAGAATGGTTTAGGCTTCGCAAGGTTGATTTTTCGGAGTTCGACCAGTATACAACAAACAAAAACCGCATTATCATCGCACCGCTCAACGGCGAAGGACCTGTCGCGGGGTACCTCGCCTCCGGGCTGGATTCTACGGTTCGCCGCCTTGTCGAGGAAGAGCGGGAATTTGTTTTCACGAAATACGACCTCAACGCCAGACAACAACTTTCGATGTACCTGACCGCGCCGAATCTTGTCTCTCTACGCGCGGCAATCCTGAGCCGCCCTGCCGACTTGTTGTACTATTTTACCAATATGGCGCTCAAACGCGAACTTGCGTCGCTGGAAGCAGAAAGAAAATATAACAAACAACAGATCGAACAAAGCCTGCTGGAACGCTACGGATGGACCATGACGGTTCAGCACGACTACGTGGTAGCAATTGACTCGGCGTCCGCGCGATTCTTCTGGATGCGGCGCGCAACGCCTGCGGATATGGAGAGGTGGATATTTGTCCATTGGATTGATACGGAGAGAGCCGACCTGCTGACGGATGAATTTGCGCTAAGTCTGCGGAATACGATAACGCGAACATTCCTGCGCACCATTGATGACGACGCGTACGTGGAAATTGCCCCTTATCATTT
>DATCJD010000198.1:0-3446 GCA_036507435.1 Bacteroidota bacterium | reverse complement strand
CCTTTGTTTCCATGTCGCGGAACACCGCGTCACTGCCGAAAGCGAACGACCGCTCCATCGGGTCGAGCACCTGCATCACGATAACTTCGTTCCCCTTGTGGCGGAAATGCTTGAACGCCGTCATCACTTGAGCGGGGTCGTCGAACAGATCGCTGAGGATAATTACCAGCCCGCGCCGCTTGATCTGGTCTGCTATCGTGTGAAGCGAGGCGGCGATGCCGGTCTTCTTGCCGGGCTGAAGCGTCTCGAGTTCTTTCAGGATTTGTTTCAGGTACGATCGCGTCGCGTGCGGGGGGAGAGAAAAGCGTATCGCTTCGTCATAGACCGTCAGCCCGACGGCATCGCGCTGCTCGACCATCAGATACGCGAGCGCGGCGGCAATGTACGAGGCGTATTCGATTTTCTTCACCGAGCCGTTAGAGGAATAGTCCATCGACTTGCTCGCATCGAGTACGATGTACGATTTCAGGTTTGTTTCTTCTTCGAACTGCTTAATGTAGTACCGGTCGGTTTTGCCGTAGACTTTCCAGTCAACGTTGCGGATTTCATCGCCCGGCATGTAGGGCCTATGCTCGGTGAACTCCACGCTGAACCCGTGGTACGGGCTTTTGTGCAGTCCGGTGATGAAGCCCTCAACGACGAGCCGCGCGCGCAGTTCCATGTTCGCAAGCTGTGCGACAACGTCGGGGCGAAGGTATTTAAGATTCTCTTGCATACGCTGATTTTGCGGATTACCGCGAATGGGCGCGGATTCGTACTCCGTAATGATTGCATCTAACCCGGTAGCCGCAGGTTTTGAGCTTTATGCATCCCGTCGCAGTTTGACGGGATAGCCTGCGAGCTATTGCGAAAAAACGCAACCTAAAGGTTGCGGCTACCCAGCTTCTCTAACACTGCGCAAAAAAATCCGTCCGTGCCGTGGACGTGCGGCTGGAGCCTAATATACTTCCCATTGACCGCAGAAGACAGTTTCAATTTTTCCAGCGATGCTGAAACATCCGCTACGGAAAACTCTGTGTGCTTCGAGAGAAACCCCTCCACCACGTCCTCATTTTCCTCGCGTAACATGGTGCAGGTGGCATACACCAACCTGCCGCCGGGCTTCACTAGCGGGGCGGATTGCGCCAGAATAGCGCTCTGTTTTTCGGATAGCTCCCGCACAGTATTTTCGGTAACGGACCACTTCATGCCCGGGTTGCGGCGGATTGTCCCCAACCCCGTGCATGGCGCGTCGATTAGTACAACATCGAAATACCCGTTAAAGTCCCCGACACGGCTCGCTTCGGCTTCTTCGGCGCGAGTCAAATCATCAACCGAGGAGATGACTTTCACCCGGACGTTCGAGACGCCCGCCCGCTTCGAGCGTTTGCGCAATTCTTCGAGCCTGCCGTCGTGCACGTCTGTTGCAAAAATCTCTCCCCTGTTCTTCATTATGGCGGCGAGAGCGAGCGTTTTCCCGCCCGCGCCGGCGCAAGCGTCCAACACTTTCGCCGTGGGCTTGGGGTCGATGAGCAATGGCAACAACTGGCTCCCCTCGTCCTGTACCTCGAACATCCCCTCCCGGAACGCGGTCAGTCCGAAAATATTAAACCGCTTCGCCACGTTCAACCCGACGGGCGAGAACGGCGTGCGGGTGGTTTCGATGCCTTCTTTTTTCAGGGCGGCTTGACATGCTTCGACTTCCGCTTTGAGTGTGTTGACGCGCAAGGTGAGCGGCGCCTGCTCGTTCAGCGACGCCATTATCTTCTGCGCTTCCTGCGCGCCGTGCTGGGCGATGAGCTTCTTCGCCATCCAGTCGGGATACGAGTACTCCACCCCGAGCCGCTCGGCATCGTCCGTTGCGGGGAGGTGGTTCGTTTCAGCGAACTGTTTAAGGAGAAACGGGATGCTGTCTTTAAGATGAGGTTCGTTGAGTTTCTGCTCGATGACGCTCGCTGTGATATCTTCACGACGTTCAATGTGCACCAAATATGCCGCAATAGTAAGGAGGATTCCGTCCTCGTCGTTTACGGATTGTTGAGCGGCGGTGAGCGCAGATTGCAATACCGTTTGCGAGCGACGGAGATGTCGGAGCGAGCCGTATGCCGTCTCGGCGATAAACCGCCGGTCGTGCGAGCCTAAATACTTGCGCGAACGGAAGAACGTATCTATCAGGCTATCGGCGGGCTTGACGGGCGTACGCAGTTGCGTCTCACCTTGTAGGTGCGACGCAAGTATAGCGCCGAGGAGTTCCTGCACATGCCCTATAAGCGACGGAAGTTGCATAACACGGAAAGGTACGGAAGTTTTGGCGCGGGAACAATGGAAAAAGAGAGGGAAAATTTAGATGACGGATTGGAGATTACAGATAACAGTCGCAAAGAAAAAACTCGACTTACAGCCTCTCCCCCTACAGGGGGTTCAGGTTTGTGCATAACCCCCTGCGTCAAAAAACGACGCGTCCCCCTGTTAGGGGGACTGGGACTTTTTGTTTTTCAAATTCAGTTCCGACGGAGACCGTCGGAACGAGGGGAAACCTTAAGTCGGATTATGATAAAAACCTATAATCTTCTGATTTAAGTCTCGTTTTATTAAAACCTATGTCCTTTCGCATTGCAATTACTAAACTAGCATAGGCATTATTAGCTATTTCGACAGTAATCTCGGGGTCTTTATTCGCTTGTTTAGTGAGAATATTGAACATGTGAAGTGCTTCATAGATAACCGAATCAGGTGCCCAAAGCCACAACCTTGAATAACTTGAAAAAGATTGCTCTTTAATTCAGGAGTGATATTCCTTCCCTTAATGAAAATTTGCATAGCACTAACAAGGTCTTCATAGACTTTTCTTTTCTTCGCATGGATTTCAGATTCTTTGGAGAACTTTAGATCAAGATAATACTTAAGAAAATATCCCAACAATCCGCCACCAGCCAAGGTCACGAGAATTTGTGTAAGTGTCATTTTATTCTCCTTGTTTACTCTCTTGCTCCTTCATCTTTTTCTGGTCTTTCTGTTCCATCACAATTTCCATCGCTTGTTGTTTATCTTTTGGCAGGAAGTCTTGAAAGGCGGTTTGCATCGCGATACCGGCACTTTTCTTCGGGTTGCGAACCATCGAGACGGTGCCGAGAATCAATAAAACGACAATCGCGAAGACAATCAATCCGGCTATGAGGTCGGTGGGCATGGTGTCTTTTCCGTAGGGGCACAGCATGCTGTGCCCCTACATAAATAAATACAACATGGCAGTCACGGTCCACACCGTGACTGCGTCCGTAACTGGGTTTTACGCCGTCCTGTCACGGTGTGGACCATGACAGCCGCGTAATGCACCGCCCTTGCTTTAATCTGTGTAATCTGGAATCTGCGCGGAATCTGAGCAATCAGTGTAATCAAAAATTACTTCTCGTCTTTATCATCCACCACTTCGAAGTCCGCGTTCTCCACTTTCTTGCCGCCCTGCG
>DATCJD010000197.1:0-5088 GCA_036507435.1 Bacteroidota bacterium | reverse complement strand
GGCGGACGTACAATAATTAATACTGTCCTACAGGTCGTGTTAAACGCCATTGATTTCAATATGAATATAGCCGAAGCGATCGGCGCAGGACGCATCCATTACCAATGGATGCCCGACGAGGTAAAGTTGGAGCCGTACTCTACGACGATGGATTCCAAACGATTAATGGATATGATGGGACATAAGGTGCGTTGGCGAGGATACCAAGGACGTGCAATGGGGATCATGATTGACCCTAAGACCGGGTTGCGGTTAGGTTTTTCCGACCCGCGCGACCCTGACGGCGCGGCGGTCGGGTATTGACTCGTAAGGTTATTCTTGTATATTGGTGTAGTTGTATTTGTTCTTTCAAACAATAACACAATGGTGTCCCGGTCAACGACGTTGTCCGGGATGAAAAGGGAATTCCGTGCGTCCGATGTATCTGACAAACCGGAAACTGCCCCGCAACTGTGAATGAGGAAGCCTTGAAATGCCACTGTCCCGATGCCGGGATGGGAAGGTAACGAGGCTGTTGCACTCCCTCATGAGTCAGGAGACCTGCCACTGTGTGCAATTCACAAGCCTTCGCGGGAAGGTGGCTGATTCTCATCGAGTGTGAGCGTACGCCCCAATCTTCTATGCAAGGTTGGGGCTTTTTTGTTGTGGGATGATGAAGAAGTCAAACCATTGTCCGCGCGAAGTACTCATGTTCCATTTCCTCTCATAGGAGGCTGTATGAAGAACATCGTACTTCTCGCGCTTGCGTGCACGGTATTTACCGTTGCCCGCGCGCAGAATACTCCGGCGGTCGCTTCCGGCGACAGCATCAACACCTACACATTACCCGAAGTCGTTGTCTCGGCAACACGGTCGGAGCGGTATCCCGGCAACGTCGGAAGAAGTGTTTCCGTCGTGACACGGGAGTTTCTCCGCACTTCTCTTTCGCATAGTATGGCTGAAGCATTGTCGTTTTCCGAGGGCATGTACCTCGTCGGCGTCGGGCAGAATCCGGGAGCCAACCAAAGCATCTTTATGCGGGGGTCGGGAAGCAACCACACAACATTTATGGTTGATGATGTGCGCATCTCGGACCCGTCCGGCGTTAATAACGCGTTAGACCTATCGGAGTTTTCATCTGCCGGCATTGAACGGATAGAGGTTGTTCGCGGGGCGCATAGTACCCTCTACGGTTCATCGGCAATCGGGGGCGTCGTTCATCTCATCACGCCGAAAAATGGACTGCCCGGCATAACCGCCGACGCCGAACTCAAAAGCGGCACGTTCGGAGAGGGGACGTCCTTATTCAACCAACATCTCTTCATGAACTACACACACGCGGCGGGTTTTTATGTGAACGGGGAAGTCCTGAACGCAAGCGTGAGCGGGATGGACGCCTCAACGGACACCGTAACGAACCCTGCGGCATACAAGAACCGTGACCGTGATGGGCTACAGGCTCTCGACCTTGTCGGCAAGGTGGGATATAAAAACGACCGGGTGGATGCATATGTCTCTATGAAGAACCATCAGGAAAAGAAGGACATTGATCAGTCAGCGTTTGTTGATGATGAAAACTATACACTCGACTTTCGCCGCAAGCTCTACACGTACGGGGCTTCGTATCGTTTCAACGACAACTGGAATATCAAATTTCTTGGCGGATATTCGGATATACGCCGCGAGGCTGTGGACGATTCTTCCGTCGTGGATAACGCAGGCAATACCGATATGACGTATTATGAGCAGGAATGGACAGGAACGACATCCACCAATGAATTACAAACTAGCATCCGTTTGACGGCGTTTGAGGCGGTCATCGGTGCGGGTGTTTACCATGAAACGATGAGTTCGAAATCGTACTTCTTTTCCAATGCGTTCGGTCCGTTCGAACTTTCAACCGATTTGAGCGCGTTAGGGCTTAACTCGACGACGAAGAATGTCTTTGGGCACGTTGACCTGAATGGGTATCTTTTCAGCAAGTCGCTTGAGCGACTAAATATCGTCCTCGGAGCGCGGTTCAACGACCATAGTTCATTCGGTTCGGCAGTGACGTATGAGGTCAACCCGTCCGTGCGCATTAGCGACGGCGGGATTGCATACGTGTCGTACTCGACGGGGTTCAATGCGCCGTCACTCTACCAGTTGTACACGCCGGAGAGTTATTATACATCCGGCATTACTCGCGGGAATGTGAATCTCAAACCCGAAGTATCTTCGTCGTTTGAAGTTGGGATAAAGCAGTCGCTCGGGAGCGGCGTGCGTTTCTCGCTGAGCTACTATCACACCGTCATTGACCGTTCGATTGAATTCGTATACTTGTGGGATAAAGACATACCGGTGGAAAACCTCGGCTCAGATTTTTTACGGGATGATTACCGCGGCGATACCTACCTGAACGTTGGCAAACAAATTAATGACGGGTTCGAGTTAACTGTTTCTGCACCGCTCAGTGATGCATTTTCCGTCTCGGCGAATGTGAGCATAGTCGGCGGGGCGTTGGAATACACGCCGGCAAACATTGACCGCGTCTCTACGCAAGACAACCACGTTCAGATATACAACAATGGCGCGTTTCTTTCTCAAGAGTTCAAAACGACCGAACTTGTCCGCAGGCCGAATACGTTCAACCTCGCGATGATATATACTCCGGTGGAAGCGTGGTATCTTCGGCTTGACGTGAAACATGCCGGCTCGCGGATAGACGTCTATTATGATTCTCAACGCGGACCGTTTGGCGCACTCGGGAGCGTTCCCGTGGAAGAGTACACCCTTGTTGACTTTTCCCAGCGGTACAAATTTTCCGAACAATTCTCTGCAGGCGTCCGTGTTGAAAACATGTTAAACAGCTCCTACCGGGAAATTAACGGTTTCCGGACACGCGGGCGGGGTATTTTCGTGAGCCTGCGGTATGAAGTTAACCAACCATTCTGAATCGTAGGGGCACGCTGCAGCGTGCCCCTACATACGACTATGAAACGAGCAATGTGTCTTTGGAGCGGGGGGAAGGATAGTCACCTCGCTCTCAAAAAAATACGTGATGAGGGATACGGCGTCGAACTGTTCCTCGCGTTTTTTGACGCAAGGACCCGGTTGTCGCTTTCGCACGGGCTTCCCGCGCGGATGATACGCGACCAGGCGGCACTCATTGGTGTGTACATGCAGGAGGTGTACGTTACGCGTGAAGAGTACGAACAGCGTCTGCGAGACATTTTATTGAGCCTTGCGCCGCAAGGCATCGACCACGCCGTGTTCGGGGATATATACCTCGAAGAACACAAAGTGTGGAACGAGCGCGTATGCAGGGAGTCCGGCGTGACACCGATTTTTCCGCTCTGGGGGCGGAGTATTGATTCCATTGTCGAGGAACAGCGCGAGTTCAGGAGCATCATCGTCAGTGTTGACCGCTCCAAACTCGAAAAGCAGTGGTTGGGGAAAGAGGTAGACGACCGATTCCGCCAAACGCTCGCCGCAACAGGGCTTGATTTTTGCGGAGAAAAAGGGGAATATCATACATTCGTTGTGCACAGTCCTTTGATGAAAGGACGCATTCAGCTTGAACGCTGGAAAGAGCATTCGTACGATTCATATGTCGGCATTGACATTCGGCAGTGGTCGGTAGTGAAGGAACAGATTGCGGTAGAAGTATGATGGTTTCAACTCAAGAAGATTAATTTATAACAGGAGGTTACACATGAAGCATATTATTTTTGCATCCGGACTTATTCTTGCGGCCGCGCTGTCGCGGTTGATTCCGCACCCGCCGAATTTTACACCCATCGCGGCGATAGCGCTCAGTTCAGCCGTGTATCTCGATAAGCGGTACGCGTTCATCATTCCCCTCATAGCTATGCTGGTGAGCGATTACTTCATCGGTTTCCATAGCGGCATGGTATGGGTGTACGGCTGTTTTGCTCTGATCGGACTCATCGGCATCTATCTTCGTTCCCATAAGAAGCCGCTCATTATCGCCGGAGCGACGCTTGTTAGCTCCGTTCTCTTTTTTGTGGTGACGAACTTCGCCGTGTGGTTCATGGGCTCGATGTACCCGAAAACATGGGAAGGGTTGATCGCATGTTACGTCGCGGCTATCCCGTTTTTCCAAAATACGGTTGCCGGCGACCTGATGTACACCGGCGCATTGTTCGGGCTATTTGAACTTGGAGCGAGGTGGCTTAAGATCGAACAGACGCAAGTTGCTACGTCCGGTCTTCCTAAGTAAGGGGTAAAATTAAACGTATTGCTCAGAACTCCCGAAGTCATGAAAGCTTCGGGAGTTTTTTTATCCCCCCGTATATGTGCTACAGGACACACGTTCCATAGGGCAGTAGATTGGTATTGACATTCACTATGAATTTCAGTAGAATTCGTTGAGTTTTTAGGGCTTTCCGGCGTCACTTTTAGTGATGCACGAGCGGGCAACTTGTAAATCACTGCACCGTGTAGTTGGGGATAATCGCGTATTTCTTACGCAGTGTTTCCATATTTGTTGTAATAAACATTTCTTGTTAGGGGAGAAATCAACAGGCTCAAAGGTTACAGTTTTTTAATGATGTGATGATGTGCCGTTGAACAACCTTCCTTATGTTTCTCCCTGCTGTGTCTACCCGTCGTTCCGTATTGTACGTCGTCGTTTTGTTCGAAGCAGTTGTTATGAAACGCAACCTTCCGAAGTGTTCGCGCCTACCTGCCGGTAGGCAGGCTCGCGTGCTGGCAAACCTTCGGAAGGCTTCGCCGTGAGCTCAGCCGAACGGTTCAAAAAAATCATGACCTCAATTCGAAAAAATTCTTCCTCTCATCGTTATCCTAAAGGTGCTCTCATGAAACGCATTGTGACACTTTCCGTTTTCATTCTCTCGTTTCTTTTCATCGCGACGTCTGCGGTGTTTGGACAAACGACGATCTTTGTCAACTCAAGTACCGGCAACGATGATAACGATGGGTTGTCTGCAACTGTCGGTACCCCTCCAGCGGGTCCGAAAGCCACCATCAATGCGGCGGTCGATACCCTTGAATCGGTTGGAAGCGGCATAGTCATTGTTGCGGAGAACACGACCTATAGCGAATCGGTCTCGATTGCTGGGTCAAACATTACTATTCAGGGAGAAG
>DATCJD010000196.1:0-9456 GCA_036507435.1 Bacteroidota bacterium | reverse complement strand
ATCGAACCGGGCGACGAGTCCGATAAGGCGATGATTGCGACTCAACTGTAATTCACGTTTGAGAGATCCCGGCTTCTTTGACATTCGAGCATTCGTAGAGGGTGTTGATAACGGCACGACGCTTAACAGCCGATCCGGAATGCCGACGACGTTTTTGTAGTGTTCGCGCACTGCGTTCGAAACTGCGATTCCATGGGTACGAGGTTTTCTGAAAAGCCGCCTGACCATCCACAACCGCTTCCATTCATAGTTTCTCAGCTGGTAGATGACGGGTTTTCGGCAATATAAGAGAGGTAAAAAAAGAATTTTCAAGACCATGGCGTCGTTCGTCACGACAAGGTCGACTGATGTATCATTGAGTTGTCGGTAGATATTCAAGAGCGATGTGATATTTTGAATTATTAACGACGGTTGAAGTATTCCCTTTAGGGATATGATGAGTGGGGTGACAACGTGGGGTATCCCTTCATCGTGTAAACGCGAAGGAAATTTACCTGTCTGACAACAAACGACGGATATTTCATATCGCTTACTGTTATCGCGCTGAAGATATTGGAGTAATACGATCTCACTCCCGGCAACGTCTCCGGCGGAGGAAAGATACAGGATACGTTTTACTTGATATGCTTTATCGTGTTTGATAGTCATTGACTCTATTAAAGCCTATAGTGATTGCCTGACTTTCGCTTGCATCAGTTATTTTAAGAATGAGCTGATTGTTTGGCGTTGAGCACTTTTTTGTATGTTTCCAACATGTGACGAGTGATGTGTTGCCACGAACAGGCGGAAAGGGAGAATGCTCTCGCGTTTTCCGCCAGACGTTCTCGTTGTTGACGGTCTGATAATAGCCCGCACACCGCTTCGGTGATGCTGTCCACTGCTGAATCGCAGAGTATTCCCGTCTCGTTATGAGTAATAACCTGCGGGAGGTCTCCCACCTTCGCGGCAACGACGACTGAACCAAGCGGCATGGCAATCATCGGAACTCCGCTTTGTGAGGCTTCGAAGTACGGGAGAAGTGTGATGGAAGCCCTGCGGAAAAAATATTCCACTCGTTCGTCAGGAACAAATCCTTCATGTACTTCAAAATATGTTTTTCCCCGCATGTCTTTCAAGAGTTGTTCCAGAGAAAGGCTCCATCCGGGGGTTCCGTCGCGTGCACCCCATGCCACCTTTGCTCCTGCAACGATAAATGTTGCGTCGGAAAATCGAGAATGTATGTTTTCGGCAATTTCCAACAACCGGTGAATTCCCTTCCGTTGTCGCAAATGTCCAAACAGGAGAATCGTGCGGTCTTCTCGACGGGTTTCACGGTACGAACCACGGTCAAAATAATCAAGGACGCCGTGATGTACGATGGATACATCCTTTCCGGGAATCCCTCGTTCGGTCAGCTTTGCCTTACCCCAGGGACCATGTACGAAACAATGACTTACTCGCCGGTATGCCGCTTGAATAGCCCTCCGTTCATAGGCGAAGAAACGGTAGTCTGAGTATTCTACAGGCTCGTGTACCGTGACACAAATTGGAGCGATCCTTGAAAGCAAAGGAAAAAGCAGCGCCCCGTACACCGGCTTATCGCATCCATCAGAAAAATGAATAATATCCGGCGAGAATTCTTTTGCCCATCGGACAATTTTGTTTACGGATAATACTTTTTCCCAATTCGTTTCAAATGACAGCGTACGGTACTCGACAGAAGAGAGGGCGCTTTTGACTATCGACGAATGTACCGAACGTTCGTTCAGGAGCGAAAGACAAACAACGGATGCTTGTCCCTGCATCGCGCGGGCGTATGCGACTCCGTAATGAAATACCCCTGACGATAACATATTGACATGGAGAATTCGAATAGTACAACCCGCCGTTAAGTTCTAGTGCCGTTTCAAAAAAATAATCTTATATTTTTTTTCGTAAAGTACATAACCCTCTGCGGCTCAAACAACGAGCCGCGCCTGCCTGCCGGCAGGCAGGTCCCCCTTGGTAAGGGGGACAAAGTACAGCCCGGGCGCTTTTCCCCTCCTTAACTAAGGAGGGGTGTCCGCCAACGGCGGACGGGGTGGTTGCTTTCATCTTCTGACTGAAACGCAATATTATTTATTGGAAGCGGCACTAGGTATCTTTTCGTAACCAGGTGCGCGCAATAATTTTGAACGGATACAGGTGTTGTGCTATAGGCGTCCAGAAAAGTCGCAACCCTTTTGTCGAGGTCTCGTGCGGAAAATTGCTATCCTCGATACCTGTTTCCGGGTACTCGTCATATCCTTCGTATTGAGTCCCGAACAGGCGGTCCCATATGCAGAAGAGCAAGCCGAAGTTTTTATCCTGGTGGCGGCGTTCGATAGAGTGATGTATCCTGTGGGATTGCGGCGTCACGAACACGTACCGGAGCGGTCCAAGATTGGTCTTGATATTGCCGTGGTAGAAGCGCGTAAACCAGGAAATAGAAACAGTGTACAAAATAATATATGGATTTTGCACTGTAAGGATTAACATCGGTATCGTTTGAATTGTGCTTGTGACAATGTATTCTACGATATGGTACCGTTGGTCCGTAAACGGGCTGAGTTCTTTCTGAGAATGATGGACGGTATGGAATTGCCAAAGAACGGGCACTTTATGGCGGACCCAATGATGAAACCATTGAAAAAAATCCCCCACCAGTACAGCCCACGCGAACACTACACCCTCGGGCAGACTGCGGAGCCACGGCACGGATAAGAAACTCAAGTAGTTGTTGTAGAGTGAGGCGAGGACCGAAACGTAAGTTGCGATGACAATACCGTCCAAGAATCGTTGTAGAATGAACCAGACGACGTCTTGTGCGAAACTGGCGCTAAATATTTTTTGTTCCGGGCGTGCAGGGAAAAATTTTTCTAGAAGCAGAAATCCTCCCAGGAGGAGATATGCGACTGGGTTGTATATAAAGAATCGTTTTATACTTTCGAACGCGAAGGTGAGCAAATCCCCGGAAGATTCCTGTGTGCTGTGTGAAATCCAGGCGACCAACATTTCCGGTTTCACAACAACCATATATAATGCCGCGACAATGACAAGTCCCGTGGCGACGAAGATCGCGTAGGCGAGGACTGTATTGGTTATTTTTCCCATCGTACTCATTGTGCACGGAGCTCTTGTAATTGTTTTCCGGAGGCAACATTTTCCACTGTTGATGTTGATGGGCTTATCCGGGAGAGGACCTCTAAATACTTATCTTCAAATTTTCGAGCACGCGTGTCAGGACGGAATCGCTTTCTGACTTCTTCCAATGCGTTACGCCGTAAGCGTGTGTACAGTTTTTTATCGTTAGACAAACGTCTTATGGATTTAGCCAAGCCGCGGGCATCTCTCGGCTCAAAGAGCAACCCCGTCCGTTCGTGTTCGATAAGCTCAGGCGTACCGCCGGAATTAGTAGCAATAACCGGAGTTCCACTCGCCATAGATTCGAGTATCGCTCGATTACACCCTTCCGTAATTGAAGAAATCACGAGAATGTCGAGTGAACGAAAAACATCTGCCATGTCATCCCGGTGTCCAGTCAACAGAACCCTATCTGAGAGTCCATTGCTGACGATGTATGATTCAACCAGACTTTTATATGTCACATGGTCAGGATAAAGATCCGGCTGGAATACGCCTCCGACCAATAAAAAATGCGTGCGCATGGTATCCTGCTGAAGAAGACGAACAGCTTTGAGAAACGTCACATGATCCTTGACAGGAGCGAAATTTGCTACTAATCCGATTAACGTGCTGGATTTGGGGACACCCCATTCTTTACGAAGTCGTACTGTTTTTTTACTAGGGCGAAATGTATCAATATTAACGGAGTTGTAGATACGTACCGCTCTTTTTCTAAGAGTAGGGATGCCGGAGATTGCTTTTTCGTGAACAGCATTGCATACCGCCACCAATGTATTCGCCCCAAAAATCATACAAACTTTGAATGACAATGAAGAAGCATTATACAAATCATCGCACTGCTGAACAATTCTCGCTCGATAGCGGTAGAGCGACGGCAGTAGTATCTTCAATGAGAGTGCGGACTGGCAATGGATAATATCTACCTTGTGAGTGTTGATAAATTTTATTGTTTCGGACCATGCTTTCCAATTATGCCTGAAGGCGCTTGGAGAGAACATTTTCGAAAAGGGAAATATGACACGAATAACTTTTACTGAGATTCCACGCGAAGTGAGTAATTGTACTAACGGGCCGTCTGTATTGAGTAGTACAATCGGCTGAAAACGTTTTTTATCGAGATGGTCGATTAAATCGAGGAGGCAGTACTGCGGTCCGGCAAGTTCTGCGTTTGCTTCAATGTACAGTATATTTTTTTTCCGTTTTGTCATTCCGACTTACCGTGAGGTTTCCGGTCTGAAAACCCGAATGTTTTCCACATGCGCGGTTCCAGAGAGATGCCGCGCCGCTTAAACTCCCGCGCCAGCAACACGAAGGAGACTCCCTGGGCGACGATATTCGACGCCAAGTAGATTCCTGCAACCCCGGCGGCGCCGGTTGATGATGCGAACAACAACGAACCCGAAAGGAACAATATCGCCCGCAACACGGCCTCCAGCGCGATAAAATACGGCTTAAAGAAGTAGTGGAAGAGCACATTGACGGATACAAAACTTGTGCCGGTAAGAATGGACAACGAGATGAACACAAAAACCGGAACAGCGACTGTGCGGTTCTCGCCATACATCAGGCTCATCACCGGATAGGCAAACAACAGAGAAAAGAGCGACACAACGACCAACGGCATGGCAAGCCTCAATGTTCGCCGCACGAAGGGAATAATGTCATCGTTTGATTTCACGCGGGCGCCAATCGGCATAAAATATTGCGAAACAGTCATCGAAATAACGGCATACACAAAGCTGAGCGTTTGTCCAAGGCCGTACGTTCCGACTTCCTGTTCCGATGTGTAGGCCGCCAGTATCAAGGCGCCGAAGTGCGTTGTGAGCAAGCGGGACATGTTACTTGCGGTATTCCAGCCGCCGTACGCGAGAATGCGCCGAAAATAATCTTTCCTCACCGACCCCTTGCCTTGAATGCTCTTCAGCATCACAGCGAGTGAAATCGCAAGCCCGAGCCAGTAAGGAATGATAAACGCCCAGAAAAGGTTGACCGGAGTGCCGAGCGAAAGCAAGCTGAGTGTCAGTATCGATGCGAACCGAACGATAGAGACGATGCTCCGAAGAACGGTCAGGTCAATAAAACGTAAATGGATCGAATAAATCGTTGAAGCATAGTTATAAAAGACTGAACCCATCGCGCCCGTCATCACCGCGATGAACAGCGGGGCGGGCAGTGCTACCTTCATCATATTGTTCATCAGTGTATCGGCGAGGAAAAAACCGGCGGTTCCGAACACGACAACGAACATTCCCTGCAGTACAAAGCCCGTCTTGATAACCGAGTTCGTATCTTCCTCGTTGCCGTGTTTGGAAAACTCCGAAGCAAACCGGACCACACTCTGGGGCAGTCCGAGATTTACCATACTGCCAAGCAAGGACTCAAGAGAGAATGCCACCATGAAAATCCCAAAATCCGGGATAGACAACGTACGGCCGATGATAACAAATGAAAAAAAGCCGAACGCGGAGCTAAAGACTGTTCCGCCGAGGAAGGTGAGCAAGCCGAACATCGTGCCCCGCTCACCCGACGCCGCCGAACGAGTGTGTTCACTGCGCTCCGTTGTTAAATCCGTTACGCCTTCCCATGTCGCGCTGATGTATCCCAGCAGGACGGATACTTGAGCCAACACGGCAAGCGTCCATTTCATCACTCTCTTGATGAAGCTTGCGTCTTGGCTGACGGTATTCATGAGTGTCAGGTATTCCCGGAATGAAAGCGGTTTCAACCCGAGATTTTTTTCCTTCCCCATCACATTGTAATACAGATAGGAGCCGCGCCCTTGCCGGTAGAGGAGGAATAAGAATTCGCGAAGGGTGAAATCGTGGAAGTGGTTGATACAAATGTCGGGCGCATAGACGACGCGCTCGCCCGCCGCGATCAGCCGGGCGACGAGTTCGCGGTCTTCCGCTCCGGTAAAAAAGCGCTCGTCGAAGTTGCCGTACCGGTCGAACGCGGTGCGGAGTATTGCAAAATTATTGGTTGTGAGGAAACGGGCTTTTCCTTCTTCCTCATTAAACCGCTGGGCGAGCAGGATATTGGTTTTTTCGTAGACCAGCGTAAGGTTATTGTTCTGAATTTGGTTATGCACGGCTCCACCCACAGCCACAGCCCGTTGTGCCGTCAAACGACGCTCAAGATCGCGAAGCCATGTCGCGGGGTGCGTACAATCGTCGTCCGTAAAGACGAGAATATCGCCGTTGGCGATTGCGACCCCTTTGTTCCGGGCGCGTGTGGGACCGCCGTTATGCGTTTCGACAAAACGAATTCTGCCGTTATGCGGCGCAGAGTTCAGCCAGCCGGATGTTCCGTCCATGCTTCCGTCGTTGACGACGATAATTTCATACTCGTCCGGATTCGTGTCTAGTTGCAACAAGCTTTCCACGCACTGCTGAAGCAGTGCAAGACGGTTAAACGTTGGGATAATGATAGAAAATTTCATTTTTTGGTATGAATATTACTGAGTGCTGGAGCGCGTAGGTGGTGGAGTATTCCAAACTCCGCTCAGATAGCCAAGTACAAGAGAGACATGTGCAAGGAATGCGATGGCTATCATCAGAATGTTTCGGGTAACACTCTGCCCGGTCGCAGGGCTGAGTATTCGTTGAAGGATATCCGGCACTGTCGGCGGGTGAAGCCCGTACTGTTTCTCCTTATTCACGTGATGAAAGTACAAGTAGGAGGCTTTGCCCAGTTTCATATAATATCGCACAAAAGACCAGAAGGAAAAAGCATGTCGATGTTCTGCAACGATGTCAGGCTCAAATTGTATCCTCTCTCCGGCTACGCGCAGGCGGGTTATTAATTCACGGTCTTCGGAACCGAAATAAAATCGTTCGTCAAAACCCCCGTACTGTTCAAATACCGGTTTGCGGCATGCGAATGAGCATGTGAGCACAAAGCCAGGATTGTTCCGCTCCGTGTTCATCCGCTTGACGAGGTACTGGTTCATCGCATGGTGTACGGCTGAAAAAATATTTTCTGTAAGCACATTATGGACATTCCCGAACACGAGCAGTGTTTGGGAATCGCGGAGCGCATGTTCAAGGTGGCTGAGCCATGTCGGGGGAACACTGCAGTCGTCGTCAACAAAAGCGAGGATCTCGCCGCGCGCGGCTGAAGCGCCTCGATTTCGCGATGCGGCAATGCCAAGGTCGGTCAATTGGATGTGTGTGATGCCGTACTCTTGTTCCGCGCGCGTGAGGAAATCCACAGTGCCGTCCGACGAGCCATCATTGACGACTATGACCTCATAGTCTTGACGAGCGACTGTTTGATTCAAAACCGCACGCAGGCATTCCTGCAAGCGGTCAAGACGGTTATATGTGGGAATAATAACTGAAAATCTCATCTCTTACCGGTAGGCGGTTTCGGTAATGTGTTGTCCGTTGAACGCGGTGAGCATCCCGGGAATTTCCATCGCGAGGACAATTCCTGCGAGAATGAAGGCAACGGGAAGTTGATACCACCGGACATTGTAAAAAAGGTAGCACCGCACGCAATTATATACAGCTTCAAGATACTTTCCGAAAAGAAAAACCGGAATCGAAGCATAGCTCAGACGAAGAAAGCCTGCGTAGGGCAGACTTGGGTCTTGCATGCGTGTAACGATGGTGGCATACCCCATATGGTGCCGAATGTCTCGTTCCATCCCCCAGCCTTCAAATTCATGGACGACGCGCATCTTTGGCTCGAAGTAAAACTTTCCGCCCGCACGTGCGATTGCTTTTTCCTGCATCCGTGAAGCAAACGGACCCGCCTGAGTAGGGAGCGGGTGGCGCAGATATACTTCGCGTCGATATGCCGCGTTGTTGTTGGAAACATAGTTTGTTCTGCCTTCGTGGCCGGGGTCTAAGTAGGAACGGACGAGCAAGGCGAGCATTCCTTCCGGGAACGCCTTTCCGGGATAGCATGTTCTTCCACTCACAGCTGAAATCTCGGGATGATTCTTCATCGTTTGAATCAGGCTTGAGAGCCAGCCGGGATCAGGCACACAATCCGCGTCCAGAAGAACGACGATGTCGCCAGCGGCGGCGCTCACGCCTGTATTTTTTAGCTCGTAGGACGTGGAGACAGGCGCCGTCACAATTCTGAGAGAAGGCGTTAAGGTCCGAACGTCTGGCGGGATGTGGTCTCGCATCTGTTCGGATTCTAAGAGGAGGATTTCCTTCGGCTCATCACACTCTTGTCTATCGACTGCCCTCACCGTTTCCTTTACTTCCTCCCAGGCTTTCGAGCCGCCGCTGGCATAATCCGCGACAATGATAATGCTTACCGTCGGTTTGTTTTTTTCGTTGTTCATTAAGTGGACGCCCCTTAGTTCTAATATCTAAAGAAGCAAAAAAAAATCGTGAAATCAATTACTGTCTTTCAATGTCTGAGTTTAGTTTGAGCAACTCGTCGTACTCGCGTGCCACGCTTTGGCGCAGGTGTTTAAGCGCAAACCGCGATTCAACGGTTGCCCGTCCGTTATGACTTATGTTCGTGAACAGGTTTCTGTCATTCAAAAGCCGTTTCACGGCTTCGGCAAGCGCGTGCTCATCATTCACCGGAACGAGCAACCCGCTTTCGCCGTCCGTAATAATTTCAGGTATGCCGCCTAAATTCGATGCAACCACCGGCACGCCGCACGCCATCGCTTCTATCACGACTCTTCCAAACGGCTCGTTCTCCGACGGGCACACGAGGACGTCAAGCCCTGCTATCGCGCGTTCGATATCCGGACGATACCCAAGGAGATGAATGTGCTTCTCCAAACCTTCGCGGTGAATCAATTCATGCAGTGACCGCCGGAGCGCGTCTGCATGGGGCGTATAGCTTTTGAACTGTGCCGCGCCAATCAGACAATAAGCATAAGTAGTGCCCTCGTCACGCAACCGTTTCGCCATCTTAATAAAGAGGGCGTGATTTTTCCAGCCGATAAACCTGCCGACCATGCCGACTATCATTGTCTCTTCAGGAAGTTGTAATTCTTCGCGCAACGCATGTTTCGGCAACGAGGGGGTAAATATGTCCGTATCAATGGCATTATAGATGACCGATATTTCTTGCTTGGTGCTTGGGAGTTCTTTCCGCACAAACTCCCGAACAGCCCCGGAATTCGTCACAATCTTGTCCACCCAATGCCGGGCGGCGAAGAACACGAGCGCTTTACGTACGCCTGTTTCAAACCAGCGCACATGAAACATCACCGGAAACCCGTGAAGCACTCTTGCGAAGGCGGCGAGGTACAATGCCGCCCCGTCGTTGCAATGGATGAGCGATACAGACCGCGTGTGAGCGAGCCGGGCAACACGCATAAGCGCAAGAGCATTT
>DATCJD010000195.1:0-4032 GCA_036507435.1 Bacteroidota bacterium | reverse complement strand
GGTCGGATTCCTCACGCTTCTCATTGCCGGCGTCGGCGTTGCCAACGTGATGTACGTCGTCGTCAAAGAGCGCACGCGGGAGATCGGCGTGAAGATGGCTGTGGGCGCGAAACGGCATTACATCCTGATGCAGTTTATCTTCGAAGCGCTCCTGCTTGCGTTCATCGGCGGGGCGGTCGGGCTGTCCATTTCCTACGGCATCGTTTCACTCGTGCGCATGCTTCCCGCCGACGACGGCGCGATGCAATTCCTCGGCAGGCCCATCCTCTCAACAACAACGATGCTCCTCACAACCGGCATTTTGGCGCTCGTCGGGTTGGTCGCGGGATTTTTCCCCGCGCGCAAAGCCGCAAGCGTCGACCCGGTAGAATCGCTGAGATACGAATAAGTACATCCACGAAGGGCACGAAGCACACGAAGATGAACATTGGCGAGGTCTCACGACCGAGCTAACACCAAAGCCCAGTCTGTCGGTTGGGCTTTGGCGTATTGATTGCATCTCAAAAAAGAATTAGTATATTTAGTATAACCACCGAGGGATAATGTGCAATACAGTTTTGAGTGGGACTCAGTAAAAGCCAAAGCGAATATTATTAAACATAACGTCGGCTTTGAGCGTGCGGCTGAAGTTTTCCTTGACCCTTTTGCTCTTTCGCTTTACGATAAACTACATAGCCGTAAAGAAGACCGTTGGATATCTTTGGGTAAAGACATGAGCGGGGCATTGTTAGTTGTAGTGCATACGTACCGCGACATAAGCAAAGACCAATGCGCGATCCGTATCATCTCTGCCAGAAAAGCAACTAAACACGAAACACATCAATATCAAACCCGATAACTTTAATGAAAAAAGAATACGATTTTTCAACGGCGAAACGGGGAAGGTTTTTTCACTCGAACACGAAACTCAACCTCCCGATTTACCTTGATAGAGACATAGCAAAAGTCGTCCATCTTGTTGCAAGGAAAAAGAAGACGGATGCACAAACTGTCGTTAACAATATGCTCAGGAAAAACAAGCAGGCGATGCAGGCTCTTAAGTAAAGACACAAAAAAAATCAATTGGCGAGGTCTCACGACCGAGCCAACACCAAAGCCCAGCCAAACGGTTGGGCTTTGGTGTGTATACGTTCGTTTCACCCCTCAGTTGATCACCTTGCACGGCTCCTCAGATCGACTAAAATGATGAACTTACCAAAATGACTAACGAACTGCACGAATTCACCCATGAATTGGGCTTAGTCTCCTCATTACAATCCGTTTCTTCGCAACCATAGTTTTACACTTCCGTAGTATATACAATGTATTCGTATAACCTTGTTTCTTTCATACAGAGAAGGGATACCTGATGTCTTTTATACAACGACTCCGCACGAAACCGCTTATCGTCAAAATCGCTTTGGTGTTCATACCCGTTGTCGTATTTGGCTGGGTGGCGTATGCGTACGCCTGGGACTCCCGCGAGTATAACGTCAACGCCAAAGCACTCGGCAGTCTCACACGCACGGCATCTGTTTTCCAAAACGCTTACGGCGACACCGCAGACATGGAATCGTTCCGGCTTGTGGTACAGGAAAAACGCTCCAACGCCGGCAATAACCACATCGAGCTTGCGTTCGACAGGTTTCCCACGACTGCGACACACCCGCTTCCGCCTGTTTTCTTTCTTGCCGGTGGCCCGGGCAGTAGCGGCAGAAGGTTCGCCAACACTGAATACTTCTATCTGTTCCGCGAAATCCAAAAACTGGCCGACGTTGTACTGATTGACCAACGCGGAACAGGTACATCCATTCCTAGTCTCCAGCTTTCTGGCGATTTGGACCTCCCAACGGACGTTTCGGAGAACATCGAGCCGGTACTCCTGCAAAGCTTGACGGAGCGTGTTCATGAAGCGTTAGAGGAAATTAAAAATAACGGCGTCGACATTACCGCGTACAATTCAGAGGAAAACGCGGACGACCTGGACGAGATTCGCGAGGCGCTCGGATACGAGAAAGTCTCGCTAATGGGATACAGCTATGGAACCGAACTCTCGATGGTATATATGCGCCGTCACCCTGAGCGCGTGCATAATGCCGTAATGTCCGGACCGCTCGCACCCGATATGGCTCTGAAACTTCCGCTCGCCGTCCAAACGCAATTCGAAGGCCTCGATAGCCTCGCAAAACTTGACAAGCGACTGAGCAAGTACATGCCCAATTTCCTTAAGACGATGAACTCCGTACACGAGCAACTCCGGCAAGCACCCGCCGATATTAAAGTTCCTCTGATGGACGCCGTGGGCGACGATGCAGGCGTAATCGGTAATGCCATCTTCAGCGCTATCGCCTTCTTCAAGCCGAACTGGGAGATGACGATGGGCGACCTGCACCTGCAACTGATGGCTCAGAATTATATCGGAAATGACTTCTGGTTGCGGAGATTCCCATCCTTCTACTACAGAATCTCGCAGGGGGATTACCGGCAGGTCGGCAATATCCTCCGAAATTTCAGGCGACAGCCGATGCCGAACGGATTAATCTTCACCACAAACTGCGCAACCGGATTTACCGATGAACGCTTTCGGCTCGCACTTGAACAGGAACGTCAGACCCCCCTCAAGGTTAATGGGATTAGCTTCGGGCGGATGGAGGAAGAATGCACCGCGTGCGGGCTCTCCCGCCTCGGCGACGAAGTCCTCGCACCCGTTACGTCCGAGCGGCCCGTGTTGTTCATTATTGGAACGCTCGACGGGCGTACGCCAATACAAAATTTGCCCGAACTCCAACGACGATTCAACAACAGCCAGGCGATTATCATCGAAAACGGCGGACATAACGCGCTCATCGGTGAAACGATTCGTGACGGCATCCTCGAATTTCTTCAGGGTTCAAAAGTCTCGGTGATAAAAATTCGCAGGGATATCGAATTCGAGCCGCTTGCTCCGTACCAACACTCTCTTGGGGATACTCTCAGCGCTATCCTTCTCGAAAAGGGAAAAGACGCGATGAAGGAATTGTACTCTTCCCTGAAACGTGAGTACGCCGAGAGCGACGATTATGTGTACGATTTCAGCGAGCTTTCCCTTAATTTTTACGGCTACCAGCTCTTCGAAGAAAACAAGGTCGAGGTCGCAAAAACTATTCTTGAGTTCAACATGGAGTTGTTCCCCGAATCCTTTAACGTGTACGACAGCTATGCGGAAGCATTAATGCTGAGCGGCGATAAAGCGGGGGCAATAAAAAACTATGAAAAATCCGTCGAGTTGAATTTCTTCAACGTCAACGGCCGAGCACAACTGAACCAACTGCGGCAACCGAGTAATTAATACCCATCTAATACCAAAACCCAGCCAACCGGTTGGGCTTTGGTGTGTTCAACGCTTTTTTTTTCTTATCAACTTGGTTCCATCTGCTTATGTTTCATCACTTCCGCATCGGCAATGAATATCACTTCCTCGGCAATATTTGTCGCAAGGTCGGCTACCCGCTCCAAATCCGTCGCGACGGAGAGCAGGTGCAATACCCGGTGTGCATTTCCCGGTTTCTCTTTGAGTAAGTCTGCAATTTTATCTTTTGCGGATTTATAGAGCGCGTCGATTTCGTTGTCCCTCAGTTTGATTTCCTGGGCAACGACCGTATCCTGGTACGTGAAACTATCAATAGCGTTCTTCACCATCGAACGCGCTATTTCCGCCATCTTCGGGATAATGACTAATTTCGTAATATGCGGCCTCTCGGCTAGCACGATTGCCGCTTCAGCAATATTGACAGCGTGGTCGGCAATGCGTTCTAAATCATTATTAATCTTCTGTGCCGAAAGCAGGAGGCGAAGATCTGTCGCCACCGGCTGTTGCAAAGCGAGTACCTTCAGGATATGCGCATCGATAACCAGCTCTAACGCATCGACGCTTTCGTCTTTCATGATAACGACGCGCGCGGTACTGGCATTCTGGCCGAGCAGTGCTTCTAATGACCGCTCGAGCATTTCCTCTGATTGAGAAGCCATCTGAAGCAGTAACCGGTCCAACTCTTCTATTTGTTGACGGAATGT
>DATCJD010000194.1:0-4291 GCA_036507435.1 Bacteroidota bacterium | reverse complement strand
AACGCTTCCTGCACGATGCGGTAGAGAGTTACTTCCAATGGCGGCTCCAACCGTTCAGCCAGCCCATGAGTTTGATATTCCACCTTGATGTTGCGTCGTTTCGAAAACTGGTCGCAGAGCACCTGCAGGGCGGGAACCAAGCCGAAATCTTCGAGCACGCTCGGCATCAGGTTGTAAGAAATTTCTCGCGCTTCCGCCATCGCGGAATCGAGCAAATTTTTGCTGTCGTCAACATGCTTGATTGCCGTGGAATCCAAGGGCAAGCGGTCTTCGAGAATTTCCAAATTAAACTTGATCGCGGTGAGCATTTGTCCCAGGCTATCATGAATTTCCCGTGCGATCCTTCGCCGCTCCTCTTCCTGCGCCTCTACCCGCGCGCCGGAAAGCAGTTTTAATTCCTGCTCGCTTTGGACGAGGTTTTCATAGAGTTGGGCGTTCGCAATGGCGATTGAGGATTTTTCCGACAGCGATACCAACAAACGCACATCGCGGTCGGAGAATGCATGCGCGCTCCGAAAGCCGACCACGAGTTGCCCTCGGATTTCCCCCTCTACCACTAATGGAAAAAAACCAGCCGAATGAATTTTTTCAGCCCCAAGCACGGTGAGATGTTCTCCATCGCGTTCGTGCTTGCCCGGCAGGTCATCCAAAATGATAGGCTCTTTTGAGAGAATAATGCCTGAACGGTCTTGGGTAAGCCTTATCGCCGGCTCGTGCGCGGAGGTGCTGTTCCCTTTTACGCTTTTCCATGTATAGGCGGACTTATCGGTATTCGCCATCACGACGCCGGCAAAATCCGCGCGCGTAAGCGCCTTGGCGTTCAACGAAATCGTATCGAGAATACGCTGTAACCCTACCATCGAGACAAGTTTCCTGTCAATACTGCTGAGGGTTTCCTGCTCCCACAGCCAGAGCGCCTGGTCTCGCTCCAACATTTTTCGGTCGGTAATATCCCTAAAGGACGCCTGCACGGCGGGCTTGCCGTTCCAGGTGATCAGCCGAGCGTTTATTTCCAAGTCCACAATTTTTCCGTAGCGGGTGATTCCTTTCATTTCGTAGTTGCGGAAGACATCTTCGCGAATGGTCTGCGGCTTTTGGTCGGTTAAGACAAACGGCTTGCTTGCCGGCGCGACGGTGTCCGAAAAGTCGGTCATCTTCATCAATTCAGGGGATTCGTACTCAAACACCTTTGCGGCGGCTTGGTTGACATAGACCAGCTTCCCGTCCTGAACGACCACAATGCCGTCCAGCGAATTTTCTACGATGTTCTGGTACTTCTCCTGCGACTCGACAACTTTTCGCGATAATTCTCTGCGTTCTGAAACATCCCGCAGGGTCGTTACAATAGCAACCAGGCGTTGTTCAGCATCCCTCACTACGGAAGCCGAGACTGAAAAAAGGCGAGGCTGTAGTGTTCCCGCATGATAATTGACTTCATAATCGAGCTTTCCGTGCTCTCGCAATTTTTGAAATTCCTCCGCAGGTAATGCGCCGTTCAGCACGGACGAGAGGGGCTTGCCGAGCATTTCGTGTTCCTCGCGCCCGAACAGCTTCTCAGCGGTGCTGTTCACGACTTGAATAATGCCGTTCGTATCCAGCACAAGCAATGCATCGCTCATGGTATTATAAATTTGTTGGGGCAGAAACTCCGGGACGCGGTCCGTCAGTCGAAACCGCCAGACAGCTTTTGCGGAAAGGAGAACGAAGAATAAGACCGGAATATATCCGAATGGATACACATCAACGCCAAACTTCGGGAACACATCCACCACAGCTACACACGCGACCATCCATGCGATACGAAAGGCTTTGATTCGTTCTTTATGCAAGCCTTGTGCGGCTTTTTGGTACTCGATCCGGTACAAGCGCAAAGCGGCGAAGAGTACGGCAAGGAAAAAGACCAGGAACGGCAAGCCGAGGTCGCCGTACTTCGGGTAATACCCCCACGAATACTGCCGCACACCGTCAATCAATGCGTCGGAAGAAAAACCGACGACGGAAAACAATATCGAGGGCGTCCACAGCGACCACAACAATCCCTTGTTCTCGGCATAGACCCGTAAGACAGCCGCCGCAAATTGATAGATTGCCGCCGGGGCAAGGGGGATGACGAGATAAGCCGCTTTTGACCACCACAGCGCGGCGGATTCATTCTGCGCTGAATAGATCCAAGAAAAGCAGAATAACCAGAAACTGAAAATTGTCGTAACGAGGAAAAAGGAAACACTGACGAGAAATACGCGTTCGCGGAAGAGAACCAGCACGCCAACGGCGAAGATAATTGCGGCAACAGCAAACGTCGGGAGGGCGTACGCATTGAGGGAGTAATTGGAAAGGTCGAACACCCGCGTCGCCATAGAGGTTATTCCGTTTTCAACAACACGGACTCCGATAGTGTGCCGAAATTACTTTGAATATATCTACGAGATGAACTTAACCAAACAAGGGATGAAATTCAATTGAACCCCCTATCACTTTCCAATCAGCTTTTTGTATCCTTCGGCATCCAGCAAACCGGCAGTTTCGACGGGGTTGCTGAGCTTTACTTTGAGCATCCAGCCGCCGCCGTACGGTTCTTTGTTTACCAGCTCCGGCGTTGATTGGAGGTCCTTGTTCAGTTCGACGACTTCCCCGCTCACGGGAGCGTAGAGGTCGGAGACCGCCTTGACTGCTTCGATCGTGCCGAATGTTTTGCCTTGCGCGAGTTTCGCACCCACGGCAGGAAGTTCGAGAAACACGACGTCGCCCAATTCGCCTTGCGCATATTCAGTGATGCCAATGACGCCCGTGTCGCCGCTAATACGGACCCACTCATGTTCTTTCGTGTATTTCAGTTCCGGAGGGAAGTTCATAGTTTTTCATCTCGAATGTAATGTTTTACGATTTACGATTTACGATTTACGATTTACGATTTTACTAATCCTTAAAGTCGAACGTCTCAACAAATTTCGTATCGAAGTTGCCTGCACGAAATTGGTCGTTCTTCATGAGTTTGCGATGAAACGGAATCGTCGTTTTGATACCTTCTATAACGAATTCATCCAACGCGTGATACATTTTCTCGATAGCTTCTGCGCGTGTGGAACTATGTACGATCAATTTTGCAACCAACGAATCGTAGTAAGGGGGGATTTCATAGCCGTCGTATGCATGCGTATCCACACGAACACCGAAGCCGCCGGGGAAATGGAACGTCGCAATTTTGCCGGGTGAAGGGCGAAAGTCGAAGTTAGGGTCTTCCGCATTGATCCGGCATTCAATCGCATGACCTTGTGGAATAGGCTTCGCTTTCTCTAACTTCTTGCCTGCGGCGACTTCTATCTGCATCTTCACCAAATCAATACCGAGCACTTCTTCCGTTACCGGATGCTCGACCTGTATACGCGTGTTCATTTCCATGAAATAGAAATTCTTATTCTTATCGAGCAGGAATTCAATCGTTCCCGCGCCGGCGTATTTGACGCTTTTTGAACCTTTGATTGCGGCGGTACCCATCGCCTCTCGAATCTTCGGCGTGACGGCAGGAGAGGGCGATTCCTCAACCAATTTCTGGTGTCGTCTCTGGATGGAGCAATCCCGCTCGCCAAAATGAAGAACGGTGCCGTACTGGTCGCCCATCACCTGAATTTCCACATGGCGCGGCTCTTCAAGATATTTTTCGATATAGACAGCCGGGTTGCCGAAGGCGGATTCCGCCTCGGCGCTTGCGGTACGGAACGCCACCTCTAAGTCGCCTGCCTCGCGCACAATTCGCATTCCTCTGCCTCCCCCGCCCGCCGTCGCTTTAATAATCACGGGAAAGCCGATATCGTCTGCGATTTTTTTCGCGAGCTTCACATCCGAGATAATGCCGTCGCTTCCCGGAACCACCGGAACCCCCGCCTTGCGCATGGTTTCCTTCGCGAGCGCCTTATCTCCCATAGCGGTAATCGCCGCCGGGCTGGGACCGATGAAGGTGAGTCCGGACGTTGCACAGATTTCCGCAAAATTTGTATTCTCAGCGAGGAAGCCGTACCCGGGGTGAATTGCATCCGCCCCCGTCACTTCCGCGGCCGCCATGATGCGCGGAATGTTCAAGTAACTCTCCTTGCTGGAGGGCGGACCGATGCAGACGGCTTCGTCTGCATACTTTACATGTAACGAATACCGGTCGGCTTCCGAATACACTGCAACGGTGTGAATGCCTAGTTCCCTGCACGCTCGAATTACCCTGAGCGCAATTTCGCCGCGGTTTGCTATAAGTATTTTTTTGAACAAGTTGGCTCTTTCGTTGGCAACCCTCACCCCGTTC
>DATCJD010000193.1:0-8315 GCA_036507435.1 Bacteroidota bacterium | reverse complement strand
GCAACACTTTCGCCTGTGCCGCAAGACTCATATCGCCGATTTCGTCCAAGAACAGCGTGCCGCCGTCAGACTGCTCGAATTTCCCGATGCGCTGAGCCGTTGCGCCGGTGAACGAGCCTTTTTCGTGCCCGAACAACTCGGATTCGATCAACTCCGCCGGAATCGCCGCGCAGTTCACCTCCACAAACGGCTTATCAGTCCGTTTGCTCTTGCGGTGAATCGCCCGCGCGACAAGCTCCTTGCCCGTGCCGTTTTCGCCTGTGATAAGCACACGCGCGTCGGTTGGAGCCACCCGGTCAATAACCGCAAGGACTTCCTTAATCTTCGCGCTGTCACCCAAAATCTGCCGCTTGCCTTCGACGGCTTCTTCCAACTTTTGCTTCTCGCTGGCAAGCCGCGCATGGTCGAGCGCGTTGCGGAGAGTCACCAGCAGTTTATCGCGGTCGAGCGGCTTTGGCAGAAAATCGAATGCGCCGAGCTTCGTCGCCTCGACGGCTGTCTCAATCGTCCCGTGCCCGGAAATCATAATGACCGGTAAGTCCGGCTTCTTTTCCCGCACACGTTGGAGAACTTCAATCCCATCCATACCTGCCATCTTCACATCAAGCAGGATGACGTCGAGATGCGACGCTTGGACGGTTTTCAGCGCTTGCTCGCCGTTCTCAGCAAAGTGCATGTCGAACTTCTCGTACTCAAGAATCATCTTGAGCGAGTCGCGCACGCTTTTTTCGTCGTCAACAACCAACACGGTTTTCATCGAGAGGAGATCCTTGTTAACAAGTGGTCATTCAACCTTCACCGGTAAATTCAAATAATCCGAAGGCAAGAGCGTCTTGACTGAAAGCAAATCGTGTCCGAATGTTTCACCTTGCTTGTTCGACCGCCGGTCGCGGACGTCGTCCGCTCCGCCAACGACAAACTGCGCCTCACCCCATTCCACAACATTACCCGTCGTGCCGGCAAACTCCCGCGACTCCGTCGCATACGCGATATACGCCGACCCGAAGAAATGCTGAAGCTTATCTTTATCGCCGTGGTAGTCAGTCGGCGAATCCGGATACAACCGCGAGGGAAGATTTCTCGTCCGGGCATTGAACAGCGAATCTTCCTCGAACGTCAGCGGCAGTTTGAGTGATTCGATAAGGGGCATCCGTACGTCAAGATTCTGGTGCTCCACCGTCGCCACCATGGAAAGGAATAATGCCCTGCCGATATGATACTCCGCGATTTTCAACGCGCGCAAATAAATCGCATCAACCGCCCTGTGGTCGCCGCACAGCTTCGTGAGTTCAAGGAAGCGTTCATCTCGCACATAGGCACGGATAGCTTTAGCGTCAAGGACAATGCGCGGCGTAAAGGCGTCGCCCAAAAAGCCGAAGACGGAAAAACTTTTCTTTTCGGTTTCGTATTCCCATGTGAGTCCGTTCGGGCCTGGGTCGTTATCGCACTGCGAACGGGATTGCGAACTCCCTGCTACAAGTAACACCACGATGAGCAAAAGCGTTCTCATACGCCGCCTGGGGTCGGTCTGGCGTCTATGTTTGTATAACGCCGGGGTTGAAACGAGGAATATCGGGGTTATGCGAGGCCATGGAAATCCCGCGGGAGATAATCTCGCGAGTATCGAGCGGGTCGATAATACCGTCCACCCAGAGCCGCGCTGCTGAAAATAACGGGTCGAGCTCAGATTCATACCGTGCCTGAATTTCTTTTAGCAACTGAGCTTGCTGTGCTTGCGAAATATGTTCGCCGCCGCGTTCCATCGCCTGCACTTTGATTGCAAGCAGGGTTTCACTTGCCTGCTTCCCGCCCATCACGGCGATCTGTGCCGTGGGCCAGGCGTAAATCAGCCGCGGGTCGTACGCTTTGCCGCACATCGCATAATTGCCAGCGCCGTAGCTGTTTCCGATCATAAAGGTGAATTTCGGCACGACGCTGTTAGCGACGGCATTCACCAATTTTGCGCCGTCTTTGATAATCCCGCCCTGTTCCGCACGACTCCCCACCATGAACCCGGTAACATCCTGTAAGAATACGAGTGGAATCTGCTTTTGGTTACAGTTTAAAATGAAACGGGCGGCTTTATCTGCGCTGTCGCTATAGATAACGCCCCCCACCTGCATTTCGCCCTCCTTGGTTCTCACCACCTGCCTCTGGTTCGCCACAACGCCTACCGCCCAGCCGTCAACACGCCCGTAGCCGGTGATGATGGTTTTGCCATAGCCTTCTTTATACTCGTCTAACTCGCTCTCATCGAGTATCCTCGCGAGGATTTGATACATGTCGTACGGCTTCGCCCGGTCAGAAGGTATGATTCCGTATAGCTCTCTCGGGTTGAATCCGGGCGGCTTCGGCTGTTCGCGGTTAAATCCAGCTTTCGGTCGTTCACCCAACTTGCCGATGATACTGCGGATTTTCGCAAGGCACTCTTCGTCATTCTTCATTTTGTGGTCGGTCACGCCGCTCACTTCACAATGCACAGTCGCGCCGCCGAGCGATTCATTGTCGATTTCCTCGCCGATCGCGGCCTTCACCAGATGCGAGCCGGCAAGGAACACACTACCGGTTTTATCGACGATCATCGCTTCGTCGCTCATGATGGGCAGATACGCGCCGCCCGCCACGCAGGGACCCATGATCGCCGCGATCTGTGTAATACCCATAGACGACATCACGGCATTGTTGCGGAAGATACGACCGAAGTGTTCTTTATCGGGGAAGATTTCTGATTGAAGCGGCAGGAATACGCCGGCTGAGTCCACAAGGTACACGATTGGAAGGCGGTTTTCGATAGCGATTTCTTGCGCGCGGAGATTTTTTTTGCACGTGATGGGAAACCATGCACCGGCTTTTACCGTCGCGTCATTGGCAACAATCACGACTTCGCGGTTGTGAATCTTACCAATGCCGAACACTGTCCCGGAAGACGGCGCGCCGCCGTACTCTTGGTACATACCGTACGCCGTAAACAGCCCTACCTCGAGAAATGTACTTCCGGGGTCGATGAGTTTTTCTATCCGGTCCCGGACAAAGAGTTTCCCCCGCTTCCGGTGTTTCTCGATCGCTTCTTTCCCACCGCCGAGTTTGACGGTATTTTCTTCCGCCTTGATGCGCGTTAGCGCGCTCAGCATGAATTCTTCATTCGTCTTCACGCCTGCACTTTTCTTAATGTCACTTCCGATTCGTGCCATAAGTATTAAGAAAACCTATTTCGTGATCGTACTCCAGATTTCGTACACGAGATCCCGGGCAGTTTCATTGCGCGGGTTCACCATTGTTGCCTGGACGCCATATTGTAATGCTTTCGAACGATTGTCAAGGTGCCGGTACGACTGTGCGAGCCTCAGTAAAAGCTGGTCGTCGCGCATGTCGGAACCGCCGGGATGTGTTTCACGCAGTTTCAGTGCCTTCTCATAGTGCGGAACAGCTTCTTCATACCGCTGGGCTCTAAAGTACATTTCTCCAAGTTGAACCCTGTACTGGTCTACAGTATCCCCCACAAGTTCAATAGATCGCTCCATCAGTTTTTCTTGCTCAGAAAAATCAAACGGTGTCACCGTTGTCGCTACCTCGCGCTCCGAATTGTATTTTCGCCACGCATACGTTGACAATACCTCCGGGTCCGATGGCGAAATCTGGGTAATGTGTTTGAGATACCGTAACGCCTCTTCGTCGCGATTGAACAGGTCTGCCGCTTGCACAAGATACTGGAGTACAAGAAGATCGTTCGGATTTTTTTGTGCATAGTTCAACAGCATCTGATATCCCAACGCCGGGTTACCACGGAAAGGTTGTATGTGCAGTTTACCAATATGAAACATCTCTTGATCCGTCATACCATGCTCTTGAATTGCCGTTTTGAAAAAAAGTGTTGCACCGCCAAAAGTCGTGCGTTCATCAAACGCTCCCAACTGTATTGTAAAGCGGTGAAGAAACAAATCGTGCGGGGCAAGGTACTCAAGAAGCGGAAGATCTTCTGTGTTCACTTCTCCAACACCTGCGTACCGTGCGACAGATTCCTCCGATGCCATTTGCTGGGATAAAAATGTCATCGCATCCGGAATTCCTATGCGTTCCAAATCCTGCCGAACCCCGGCGATCTCGAATTTCGCTTTGAGCGACGCATACTCCAATGGGAGCGGTTTTTCGGAAGCACAGAGAATCATATCTTTGTCAAGAGACTGCCACATCATCACGTATGGAAACAACTCACGCAGAGTCCGGATCACCAAGCGGAATGTTTCATCGCTCATGTCGTAGGTATGGAACCATTGCACAAGCAACCCGTTTTCCTTCAGCCGCGTTTTGCATTGCAGAAAAAACTCACGACTGAATAAATTCCCAATGCCGGCAACCCAGGGGTTGGAGGGTTCACTCACGATAGTATCGTACTTCTTCGTGGTGAGCTTCAAATACGCCAACGCATCATCCACCACCATACGCAGGCGGGGATCGTCAAACGGTCGGTTGTTCACATCCTCGAAAAACTTTGAAGCTTCAACCACCTCGGGAGAAATTTCAACACAATCAACGGAGAGAACCGGATGCGTGAGAATACTTCCTGCCGTCACGCCGCTTCCCAATCCAATCACAAGCACATCGTCCTGTGTTGTTTGTAACAGCATTGGGATTTGCCCGAGCAGTACCTGAGTCGGTAAATCACCTACACTACTTGCATCTACTTTTCCGTTGATATAGAGAGAATTCGAACTGCCGACTTGCATCGGAATCTGCGCAACTGCAACTGTTGCGCTTGCTCCCTCCTTGTAGTACAGGATTTTTTTCTTGGACGCCTCCAATTCAAATTCTGCAAATGACGCCGCTGGGGGCGCGTTAAATGCAATTTGCCTGAAAATGCTCATCAACATTACTGTTTGATTCCAACCTGTCGCCGTCAACATATAAACAAGGAACAACGCCGCTGAAGTTGATGCAAAAACCATTTTTCGAACTCTCAATGTCGCGGTATCTCCCCAGAGCACGAGGAAACCAAGTGCAAGGTTGACGGCAATGCCGACTTCGAGGGCATGCCGAATGCCGATAGTGGGGATGAGCAGTAAGCCTGCAGTAAGCGAGCCAAGAACCGTTCCTAACGTGTTGACGGAGAAAATGTTGCCGACAGAAGCTCCCAGCATTTCAATACGACGAATGACAATACGGCTGGCAACCGGCAATGACATGCCGAGGAAAATTGTCGGCACAAACATGACGACAAAGCAAATACTAAATTGGAGCACGACGAAAAAATAATACGCGCCTTCCGTACGCGAAAGCAGCGAACCGATATTCCACAAGTAGTACGGGAGGCGTCCGTAGAGCGGCAACGTGACAATCATCGAAAGTACAACGCCAAGTTGACATACCGCGAGAAATCCGAACAGATTCTTGATGCGCGATATCACAGTGGAAACAATCCAACTGCCGAGCGTGATGCCGGAAATGAACGCGACAAGCATCAACGTAAACGAATATGTTGTCGAGCCGAACAGCGGCATGAGCAGACGCACCCACGCTACTTCGTACACCATTGCCGCAAAACCTGAGCCTCCGGCAATGAGAATGGCAATACGGATCTGCCGGTCGTTGTAGCTTTGCTCGGGCTGTACGACGGTCTCTGCCTTCTGTTCAACCTGCTCGAATTTCATACGCGAGAGCAACAAAGCAACCACGCCCACAACTATGTTCACACCCACGGCAGTAAAAATTGTCGCCAGCAAACCAATCATCGGAATAAAAAAGAATCCTCCCAACAACGAACCGACGACGGCGCCGAAGCTGTTTAGGAAATAGAGAATGGCAACGTTTTTTCCGGATTCTTCAATACGAGTGGAGAGGAAACGAACAAGCACGGGGAGCGTACCACCCATCAAGATGGTCGGGGGCAACAGCGTGACCAAACTGACTAGGAGCTTCAGGAAAAGCACCATCTCGCTGTCGCTTGCCAACCCGGCACCGATGACGACGCTAATAAATAGAGACTTGACATACCCTAATATCCATGGATAGGCAAGACAGTAAACGCCGATACCGATTTCGAGCCATGCGTAGAGTGCAAGCGGACTTTTCGACGCATCCGCGCGCCTGCCCCACAGCGCCGCGCCGATAGCAATCCCGCCCATGAACGACGCCAGCACAATCGTCTGTGCGTACGTTGTGTTACCGAGAAACAGCGAGAGATATTTGAACCAGACGATCTGGTACATCAATCCCGCTGCTCCCGATACAATAAAGAGTAGTGCGATAACGCTGAGAAGGTTTTGGCGGGTTTTCATATTGTATCAATGACCTGCAAGGTTTATCAAACCTTGCAGGCCTGAACTGAGCTACTTCGATTACATTAAGAGGTTTTTCGCTATTACCATTTTCTGCACTTCGGACGTTCCCTCGCCAATCGTAAGCAATTTGACGTCGCGGTAAAATTTCTCCACGGGAAATTCTTTAATGAACCCGTACCCGCCGTGAATCTGCACTGCCTCAGAAGCCGTGCGCTCGGCAACCTCGCTCGCGAAAAGCTTTGCCGTCGCCGCTACAAGGTTAAGATTCTTGCCGCTCACCTTCGCCGCCGCCGCTCGTTGGGTCAGCAAACGGGACGCCGTAATTTCAACGGACATGGTTGCCAGCTTGAACTGAATCGCCTGGTGCTCGGCAAGCAGTTTGCCGAACGTCTTCCGCTCCTTCGCATATTTGACTGAGGCGTCCATCGCGCCCTGCGCCAATCCGACCGACAGTGCGGCGATGCCGACCCGTCCGCTATCCAGCACCGATAGCGCCTGCTTGAATCCCTCGCCTTCCACGCCGAGTAGGTTCTCGACCGGCACCTTCACGTTGTCGAAAATCAACTGCACGGTATCGCTCGCGCGCATGCCGAGCTTGTTTTCCTTTTTGCCGACGGAAATTCCGCCCATTGCCCGCTCGACAATAATTGCAGAAATGCCGCTCTTTCCTTTGGATTGGTCTGTCTTGGTCATGACCACGAACGTATCGGCGTACGAACCGTTCGTGATAAATGTCTTCGCGCCGTTGATGATGTACGAATCGCCTTTGCGGACAGCCATTGTTTTCGTGCCGCTCGCGTCGCTACCCGCCTCCGGTTCCGTGAGGCACCACGAGCCTATTTTCGTGCCGGTTGCGAGGTCCGGGATATACTTTTTCTTCTGTGCGTCGTTTCCAAACTGGGAAATATGCTCGAGACACAAGCCGCTGTGCGCCGCAAGCGTCAGCCCGACAGACGGGTCGATGCGCGAGATTTCTTCCATAATAATGATAAATTCCAGCGCTGTTAACCCCGCGCCGCCCAGTTCGGCAGGCACCGTTGCGCCGAGAAAACCCAATTCTGCCATTTTCTTGAAAATCTCCATCGGAAATTCCTGCGCTTCGTCCAATTTCATCACGTGCGGACGAATCTCTTTCTCCGCAAACTCCCGCGCCGATTGTTGTAACATCTTCATTTCGTCGGTCAGTTGAAAATTCATTGCCGCTTCGGTCATTACGTCATTTGCCATGAGGTACCTCGTTCCCTTTGAAGTGAGTAAAGAGTTTTGCCGCCACGTCATACGGGGTCGTCTGGTGACTCAGTATGTGTTCCAGCTCGCGTTCCAGCTCTTCCTTCCGTTCGGCATTCCAAAAATCTACCTGCAACTGCGCGTCGATAAGCTCCCTGATACGGTTCCTCAAACGTTGTGTTCGCTTTCGTTCCAATTCTCCCGACGTTTCCAGAAATGTCCTGTGTGTGCCTATCAACGCCGCAACATCTTCGACACCTTTTGCTTCACTTGCAACCGTCTGAATCACATCCGGCGACCACATGCGGTCGTTCACCTTCGGCTTGAAGCCGAGGATCATCTTGATTGACATAACCGCCTGGTCTGCCCCGGGCCTGTCGGATTTATTCATCACGAAAAAATCCGCAATTTCCATCAGTCCGGCTTTCATCGCTTGGATGCCGTCGCCCGATTCCGGCACCAACACCACAACAGTCGTATCTGCCGCGCCGGCGATATCAAGCTCCGATTGCCCGACACCGACGGTCTCCATCAGCACATAGTCGAACCCAGCCGCGTCCAGAATATCCGCCGCTTCCTTCGCTCGCTTGCTCAACCCGCCCAAACTTCCGCGAGACGCCATACTTCGGATGAACACGCCGTCGTCCATTTCCACGTCGCTCATGCGTACGCGGTCGCCTAACAACGCTCCGCCCGTGAATGGGCTGGTCGGGTCTACCGCGATAATGCCGACGTTTTTGCCCTGCTGGCGATAGTGACGTGCAAGTTTATTCGTGAGCGTGCTCTTCCCTGCGCCCGGCGGACCGGTGATAC
>DATCJD010000192.1:0-3096 GCA_036507435.1 Bacteroidota bacterium | reverse complement strand
TAATGAGCGCAAGGACTGTTAATTGCGACGTAAAAGCCTTTGTCGAAGCAACGCCGATTTCAGGTCCGGCGTGAATATAGACTCCTGCCATAGTCTCACGCGCGATGGTGCTTCCGACAGAGTTGACTATCCCAAGAACGGTCGCTCCTTTTGCTTTCGCTTCTCTTAGCGCCGCGAGGGTATCGGCAGTTTCTCCACTCTGGCTGATGAGGAACACCACATCATCTTTTGTAATAATGGGATTGCGGTACCGGAATTCAGACGCGTATTCAACTTCCGTTGGAACTTTGGCGATTTGCTCAAGCATATATTCACCAACCAAGCCTGCATGCCAGGAGGTTCCGCATCCGATTAGAATAACACGCCGGGCATTCAGCAGTTTTTCCATCACAGGTTCCAAGCCGCCTAATTTCACCGAACCGTTATCTGCTTGCAAGCGGCCTCTCATCGCATTGCGGATGGTCTCCGGCTGTTCATGGATTTCCTTGAGCATGAAATGCTCGTAGCCGCCACGCTCGATTTGCTCCAATTCAAACGTAATCTCTTCGACAGATTTATTTATTTTAACATCGTTCAACGTTTTTGTTGTCACGCTGTCTTTCGTCACCACAGCAACTTCCCCGTCTTCGAGGTAAGTCACTTTGCGCGTATGTGTAATTAGCGCAGACGCATCGGCGGCAATAAAATTCTCACCTTCCCCAAACCCGATTAGCAGCGGACTCCCCTTCCGTGCGACGACAAGCTTATCCGGCTCCCGTGTACTCATCACTACGAGACCGTAGGTACCTTCAACGTCCAACAAAGCAAGCCGAACTGCCTGCTCTAGGTTGTCTGTCTTCTTATAGAACTCTTCAATAAAGTGCGCGAGGATTTCTGTGTCTGTTTCCGAGATAAACCGGTGCCCGCTTGCAGTAAGTATTTTCTTGATGGCTAAGTAATTCTCGATAATACCGTTATGGACAACGGCAATTTCTCCCTTGCAATCGACATGCGGATGCGCATTCGTATCGTTTGGTTCACCGTGCGTAGCCCAGCGTGTATGACCGATGCCTGCGGTAGAAGAAATTCCATTGTTCTTCCAGAGCGTTTCCATTTCGATAAGTTTGCCGGCTTTTTTCTTGATCACTAATTTCCCGTCAGACAATAAAGCTATACCGGATGAATCATACCCGCGGTATTCCTGACGTCTCAAGCCGTTCAACAAAATCGGAAGCGTGTCCTGTGTTCCAATATATCCTATAATACCGCACATACGTACTCCTATGATAGAATTCCAACCACTGCCATCATTCTGCCTGAGCGTTCTTTCTCGCGCCGATACGAATGAAACCGGTCCGGCGTACAAATGGTGCAGTGCGGCGACGTTTCAATCTGTTCTATTGGTACGCCAGCCGCTTGCAATTGGCGTTTATTTTCTAATTTGAGGTCGAGGTACATAGACCCGTTTTTGTGCGTAAGCACTGGCGACGAGAAATGCTCCGCAACCTCTGCGCCAACTTGATAACAACAAACTCCGGCAGACGGTCCAATGAAGGCAACAAGATGCTCAGGCTTTGAACCAAAAGCACCGGTCATCAACGACATGCCATTCTCCACGATTCTTTGCCTTGTCCCTCTCCAACCCGCATGAAGCGCCGCAACTGCTTTGGTGCGGGAATCCGCCAGAATAATCGGCACACAATCCGCAACGGAAATTCCAAGCCAAATACCCGGTGTCGCGCTTACGAGTCCATCGCAAGATTCATACTCACCACCAGCATCAACGGATATTACTGTGGCTGAGTGGCATTGTTCGGGCAATGCAATCCGCTCTGGTGGTATTCCTACAACATCAAAAAATCTGCGCCTATTCTCTGTGACATGTTCCTTAGCATCGCCTACAGAAAAGCTCATATTCATATCAAACGGCTCCGGGCTAACCCCGCCCACACGCGTGCTCATGGCGAAGCGAATAGCAGTTATTGCAGATAATTTTTTAGACGACACGACTTCCATCACGAAGCCGCTTGCAACGGAATGGTAATTGTAAACAGACTGCCCTTCCCGGGTTCGCTTTCAAGAATAATGGTGCCGTTCAAATCCTCAATAATCCTTTTGCAAATTGCCAAGCCTAAACCTGTGCCGTCTGTTTTTGTCGAAAAATTAGGCTCAAAAACTTTCGCTTGAATATTCTTCGGAATTCCCGGACCCGTATCGGAGAGCCGGATAATGCAGAGATGCTCTACAATCGTCGTCTCAATGGAAATCACCCCTCCTTGTTCCATGGCTTGCACACTATTGCGGATCAAATTTATAAACACCCTGTGTAGCTCATCACTGTCCGCAACAACCGTAGGATGAATATCGTGAAATTTTGTCCGAAATTCAACGCCGCGAATTTCATGAAAGAGGCCTACCGTTTCCTTAATCAGGCGGTGCAGGTCGACGCGTTCAAATTTTCTCTCCGGCATTCGGGCAAAATTTGAAAACTCGGATGCAATACGTGAAAGAGCGTCAATCTGTTCAACGACTGTCTGCGTTACCCGCTCAACTAATGATTCAATATCAGGCGCTTTATCCCGGAATGCTGTGCGTAAATGCTGGACTGAAAGCTTCATCGGCGTAAGCGGATTCTTTATCTCGTGTGCAACCTGCTTTGCCATTTCCTTCCATGCAAGTTCACGTTCAGCGCGGGAAATTTGTTCGCGGCTGTGCTTTAACTCCTTCACCATTTCAGTGAAGGAGCCCATTAATTCCCCAACCTCATCCGAGGTTTGCGGGTCGAGGTGAATATTGAGGTCGCCGCGTCCCACTTTCCGTGATGCCTCAGAAAGCTGGCGTAACGGGCGGGACAGGCGATGAGCGAGAAAGAGTCCGGCAATGATAACGACAGCAAGAATAAGCGTATACACTCCGACGGTATACGAATTACGATACGCAAGCTCTTCGTCAATTTCTCGCTGGCGATAGAGAGCAGGAACCGCAATCACGCCAACGATTCGGTCGTTCAGCAGTAACGGTTTATACCCGACGGCGTATTCGACTTCGCCAATTTGTTCGACGTCACGGAAATAATTTTTTCCGAGTAAGACGGTATTCGCATACGCGCGCCCTGTC
>DATCJD010000191.1:0-5499 GCA_036507435.1 Bacteroidota bacterium | reverse complement strand
ATCTCCGCCAGTTTGAGAACGACCTTAATGCCAAGGGCGGCATTTTTTTCGATAATCTGGAATAAGTCGGGACGGAAAAAGCCGATCAACAGACAATCGGTTTTGCACATGGCAGTCGCTGAACGCGGGGATTCATCCAACAGAGCGACCTCGCCGAAAAAGTCGCCGTCGGCAAGCGTGGCTAATTCCTTCTCATTGCCGTCCTTATCTTCGATACTGATGAGGACGCGCCCCTCTTGAATAATATACATCCCCAAGCCGGGGTCGCCCTGATAAAAAACCGGTTCGTCCGCATGATACTCCCGCTTGTGGACGATTTGCGCGACCTCGCGTAATTCAAAAAACGAAAGCCCGGAAAACGCCGGAATCTTGCTCAGCAGTTTTTCCGTCGAGCCTTCGGGCAATACCCGGTCTGAAAAAATATTTTTCCAGATGGTGCTTTCATTCGATGACTTTGAATTCGCCATTAGACAACATGCCCTTCACTCAATATTATTAATCATACACGGAGGTCAACCACTCGTACTTATCGTTGCCGTTTTTTACCACGTCGAAAAATGCTTTTTGCAGTTCCCGCGTGATGGGTCCGGGCTTCCCGACTCCGACCGCTATTCGATCCACGGAACGGATCGGCGTAATCTCCGCCGCCGTGCCCGTGAAAAACACCTCGTCCACCGTGAAGAGCATTTCACGGGGGATATTCATTTCCACGAGGCGGTACCCTAAATCTTTTGACAGCGTCATGATCGTCGAGCGGGTGACGCCTGGCAGTAAAGCGGCTGATATCGGCGGCGTAAAGACCGTTTCATCGCGCACAAGAAAAATATTTTCGCCGCTTCCCTCGCTCACATTGCCGAACGTGTCGAGCGCAATTCCTTCGACGTACCCGCCAGCCAACGCCTCTAATTTAATCAATTGTGAATTCAAATAATTCCCGCCGGCTTTCGCCATCGTAGGAGCCGTGTTAGGCGCAAATCTTTGCCACGACGCAACGCAGACGTCAATCCCCTTTTCGAGGGCTTCCTCGCCCAAATACGCTCCCCATTCCCACACCGCAATTGCCGTATCAACGGGACAGCCGAGCGGATTCACGCCAAGTTCTCCATATCCCCTGTACACAATCGGACGGATGTAACATGCCTTCAGTTTGTTCGCCCGGATTGTTTCTTTGATCGCGTTCGTCAATTGCTCTTTCGTATACGGTATTTCCGCCCGGTAGATTTTGACGGAGTCGTACAGCCTGCGCAAATGCGCGTCCAATCGAAAAATCGCCGACCCGCGTTTTGTCTCATAGCACCGAATGCCTTCGAACCAGCTCGAACCATAATGGACAACATGAGAGAGGACGTGGATACTCGCCTCGTCCCATTTCACCTGTTTCCCGTTCATCCAAATATTTTCAACTTTTTTGACTGGCATGGGTGGATCCTTTTCTTAGATGTGAGTAGAAGCAATCTCAAAAATAAACGGCTGTCATGCCCGCAGGCCTTAAGCGGGCATCCACATTATGGATTCCCGATAAAAACATTCGGGAATGACACAATGGGGTATTTTTTGAGACCGTTTATAATGACTACCGCTATAAGGGAACCTCATAGATCCTATATTTTTTGTTGATGACTCCGTTCATTGCTTCCGCCGCTCTGACCATCGGCGTGTTATCCTCCAACACCCAGCTTGCCTCGCCCCAGGTATAGCCGATCTTCTTTGCGCGAACTGCGGTTTCATAAAATAATATTCCCGCCGCCCCGGTTCGCTGATACTCCGGTAAGACTCCCAACACAATGGTACGCACCCCGTCGATCAGTTTCTTGTTGAAAAAGAGATGATACAGGCCGGTCAGCAAGCGACCCTTCTTGTTCTTCTTCAACACAATATTAATATCGGGAACTGAAAGTGCAAATCCAATTGTCTTGCCGCTGATTTCTGCAAAAATGACAAGCTCCGGCTCGACCACCGGCTTGAGGTCGGCGGCGAGCGCGTCAATTTCTTCGCCCGTCATCGGTACGGCTCCCCAGTTCTTCGCCCACGCTTTATTGTAGACTTCTTTGACAAGCCGCACCTCCTCCTTAAAGCGTTTCATGTCAAGAGTGCGGAACGTCATGCTATGCCGCTCCAGCATCAGGCGGTGCACCCGCTCCATTTTATCCGTGTACACGGTCGCTTGCGTCAGGTAGAAGGCGTACAGGTCTTTCAGTTTTTTGAAGCCGTATGCCTCAACGAGTTGCACGTAATACGGCGGATTGTACGGCATAAGCAGTGTCGGCGAAAACTGAAACCCTTCGAAGAGCAAACCCCAATCATCGTTGACGGATGGATTTGCAGGTCCGCGCATCGCCGTCACACCGCGTGACTGTAAATATTTCTTGGCGTGGTCAAAGAGCGCGTTGGCGACAGTTTGTTCGTTGACCGATTCGAAGAAACCGAAAAAGCCGATATTCTCGCCGTGCTCTGTGTTATGATTGTGGTTGATGATCGCGGCGATGCGCCCAACCATCTGCCCGTCCCGTTCGGCGATAAAAAACTCCGCATCCGCGTGTTTATAGAAGGGATTCTTTTGTTTATCCATGATTTTTTGCCTGTCCATCAGCAACGGCGGAACCCATGCCGGGTTGCCTTCATAGATCGTCCATAAGAATTTAATGAACCGGTCGCGGTCGGACTTCGTCACAACGGTGCGAATGTGAATTGAGCTCATACGTTATTGATCATGTAGGGAGAAACGAAAAAAAAGCCGCCGACGCGAACGCCCACGGCTTGCACACTACGAATACAATTGAAGCAGAATCATCTCAGTTCAATACCTGAAGTTTTTTACCGACGTCGGAGAAAATGGAGAGAATCGTATCCAAATGCTCGTCTTCGTGAGTCGACATGTAACTGGTGCGGAGCATTTCCATACCCGGTGGAACGCCCGGGCGGATAAAGGCATTCACAAACACGCCGGCATCGAATAAGTGTCTCCACATCACCAGCACCTTCTCGGTATCGCCGATAATCACCGGCACAACGGCAGAATCATGCTCGTTGACGCGGAAACCCATTTGCTTAAACCCCGCGCGCATTTTCCGCGCGTTACGCATTAACCGGTCGATACGCTCGGGTTCCTTCTCCAAAATATCCAACGCCGCAAGCGCCGCGGCAACCGATGCGGGAGTAGGGCTTGCGCTGAAAATAAGCGCGGGCGCCTGGTGTTTCAAATAATTAATGACCGACCGGTCGCCGACAACAAAGCCGCCCAGCGACGCGAAGGTCTTACTGAATGTGCCCATCGTCATATCGGTTTCTTTAATAAGCCCGTAATGGCTCGCCGTGCCGCGCCCGCCTTTCCCGATCACCCCGACGGCGTGAGCGTCATCTACGAGAATACGTGCATTGTACTTGCGTGCAACCCGCACCATGTTGGGTAAATCCACAATCTCACCCGATGTGCTGAAAACGCCGTCCGAGACGATCAGCTTGGGAACGTCCAGAGGCAGTTTGGAAATAACATTCTCCAGGTGCTTCATATCGTTATGTTTATAACGAACAACGGGTTGCGACGTATCCCCGACCATCGAAGCCGCGCCAGCCGCCATGAGATTTCCAACGACAATACACGCATGGTTGTCTTTGTCGGAAACGACAAACTCGCCGGGTTGAACAAGTGTCGGGATAATACCCTGCGCTGTGATATATCCTGTCGTGTACAACAGACAATCTTCTTTCCCAAAGAACTTGGCTAACCGGTCTTCCAATTCGACGTGCAAATCGAGCGTTCCGGTTAAGTATCGAGAGCCTGAACATCCTGTGCCGTATTTTTCGGTCGCTTTGATTGCCGCCTCCTTCACACGCGGGTCTGCCGTTAAACCGAGATAGTTGTTCGACCCCGCCATAATGACTTTGCGTCCGCCGATTCGGACGACAGGACCTTCACTCTCTTCTATAGCATGGAAATACGGATACAACCCAAGCGCCTTCGTTTCATCTGCCCGTGTAAAACTGGTACACTTATCGAAAAGATCCAATGAGGACTCCTATAAAAAAAATGAACGAGAATTTCTCCCTCCACTCCCGCTCTCTTTTGCTTCTCAAAACTTTTTTGAATATACTTGATAAAGGCTGTAAAGTCAATCCAAACTCTTTTTTGATGCGGAGGAACCATCGCTAAAGTCATCGTCACGGGAGGAACCGGTTTTATCGGCAGTCATGTCGTTGAGCACTTGATTCAGCAGGGCTTCGATGTCCACTGTCTTGTGCGTCCGAGCCGCAAGAAACTCGGCTGGTTAGAAGGCTTGCGTGTACAGGTTATTCATGTTGATGTAACAAATGCCGACGCCCTGAAGCCTGTTTTGCAAGATTCGGAATTCATTTTCCATATTGCTGGAACGACGAAAGTCCGGCGAAAAGAAGAATACTACATCGGAAATGTGCTCACCACAAAGGCGTTGCTCGAAGGATTGAGGGGAAATTCGCGGCTAAAAAAATTCTGCCATATCAGCAGTCTTTCCGTCGTGGGACCCAGTCCGGACGGCGTACCGTTGAATGAAGACAGTCCGTACAGACCTATCAGTTTATACGGAAAGGCAAAATGCGAAGCGGAGCAATTAGTAAATAGCTTTTCTGGGAGCATCCCCACCGTCATCCTGCGCCCCCCGACCGTGTACGGGCCTCGTGATACCGATGTGTTTGAAATGTTCCAATGGACAGGCCGCGGCATTATGCCGCTCATCGGCAAAGAAGAAAAAACACTGAGCATGATCCATGCGAAAGACCTCGCGCGCGGTATTGCGGAGGCAACGTTGTCGGAGAAATCAACCGGCAAGACGTACTTCATTTCGAACGAACCAATTTATCCGTTTTCCATGATTGTAAAATTGCTGACAGAAATTCAGCATAAGCGAAAAGCATTGATGGTGCGGTTCCCTGATTTTGCCATGGTGACACTTGCGGCGTTAGCTCAGTTTGGGGCAAAATTTGCTTCGAGGCCCAATATTCTCAACCTGGATAAGGTGAACGAAATCCTCAAGCCCCACTGGATATGCAGTCCGAAGAAGATTAAGGATGAACTCGGATTTCAATCACAAATTTCACTCGAAGACGGATTGCAAAGCACATACGAGTGGTATAAACAGGAAGGCTGGCTGTAGCTTCTCAAACGGTAGTGTCAGGAGTTTCTTCCGAAGGAATCCCTTCGGGGCTCCTGACACCAAGGCATTTTCGGTCAGGACGTAAGTCCTGACCGCACAAACTGAGACACTACTTCTCAAACCCTCGTCTTGTCCTACTGCCTACTTTTTCGTATTATGATAAAGGCGATGGAGTTCGCCATTAACCATTCCAGCGTTTACGGAATTAATGACTCCTACACTGATGCGCTCTGCTGACGTGATAGGAGTTTTTTCATTTTAAGGGATACCAGCAACATGAAAGAATACGTTCTGATATTTTTAGGCGGCGGAATTGGCGCATCGGCGCGGTACTGGCTGGGCGGTCTCGTCCACGAACGGCTCGGAAGCG
>DATCJD010000190.1:0-11443 GCA_036507435.1 Bacteroidota bacterium | reverse complement strand
GTTGTTCAAGAGGTTTGCCGATATCGACGTGTTCGATATTGAACTGAACACACATAACCCGGACGAGATCATCAAGGCGGTGCAACTGCTCGAACCGACGTTCGGCGGCATCAACCTGGAAGACATCAAAGCTCCGGAGTGTTTTTACATCGAGGAAGAACTGAAAAAGACGATGAACATTCCGGTGTTCCATGACGACCAGCATGGTACGGCGATCATCAGCGGGGCGGCATTGCTCAATGCGTTAGAGGTCGTCGGCAAGAACATTGATACAGTACGAGTTGTGTTCAGCGGCGCTGGCGCGGCGGGAATTGCCTGCGCGAAACTGTACGAAAAACTCGGCATTCGCCGCGAGAACATGATACTGGTCGATACGAAGGGTGTGGTGTATAAGGGCAGGACGAAGGGAATGAACCCGTACAAAGAATACTTCGCATTAGAGACGAATGCCCGCACGTTAGCGGATGCAATGAGGGGCGCCGACGTGTTTTGCGGGGTCTCCGCCAAGGATATTGTGAGTAAGGACATGATCCGCTCAATGGCGGATAATCCGATTGTGTTTGCGATGGCAAATCCCGACCCGGAAATTACCTATGAAGACGCCACCAGCGCGCGAGACGATATTATCATGGCGACGGGCAGGTCGGATTATCCGAATCAAGTCAACAATGTGTTGGGGTTCCCGTTCATTTTCCGCGGCGCGCTGGACGTCCGTGCGTCGACGATTAACGACGAAATGAAAATCGCCGCGTCGCATGCGCTGGCGAGATTGGCGAAAGAAGATGTGCCGGATTCGGTGATGCGCGCGTACGGCGGCAAGAGAATCGAGTTCGGGCGCGAGTACATTATCCCCAAGCCGTTCGACCCGCGTGTTCTGCTTTGGGAGGCTACCGCGGTTGCGCGGACGGCGATGGAGACGGGCGTCGCTCGCGCCCCTGTTAGTGACTTTGAGGCTTATCGCGATACACTCGAAGCGCGTTTAGGAAAATCGCGGGAAGTCATGCGAGTCTTTATCCACAGAGCGCAACATGACCCGAAGCGGATTGTGTTCCCCGAGGGCGAGGAAGAAAAGGTGCTTCGCGCGACGCAAATTATCGTTGAAGAAAAAATTGCGAAGCCGATACTGCTTGGGAGCAGGACGCTCATCACGCAACGGATAAAGGAACTGGGCTTAGACCTTGACGGCATCGAGATCGTCAATCCCTCAAAATCAATGAAGCATGATGAGTATGCGACTGCTTTCTATTCCTTACGTCAGCGAAAAGGGGTGACGCGGTTCGATGCGGAACGCTTAATGCGTACGCACAATATTTTCGGGATGATGATGGTCCGGCACGGCGATGCGGAGGGGTTGGTTTCCGGACTGACCCAGCATTACCCGGATACTGTGCGGCCTGCTCTTCAGATAATCGGCAAGAAGGACGGCGTCAATCGTATCGCAGGATTGTATATGCTCGTGTTCAAACATCAAACGATGTTTATCGCGGATGCAACGGTGAATATTGAGCCGACCGCCGAGGAGTTAGCGGAGATTGCCATTCTCGCCGCAGAGAAGGTCAAGCAATTCGATATCGAACCGCGGGTGGCGATGCTGTCATTCAGCAACTTCGGCGGTACGCCGCATCCGTTGACGGAAAAAGTTCGGACTGCTGTTGCGCTGGCGCGGAAGAAAGCTCCCTCTCTGCGTATCGAGGGCGAGATGCAGGCGGATACGGCTGTTTCTCCGGACATCATGTCGGAATTCTACCCGTTTAGCACAGTGCGCGAAGGCGCAAACGTGTTGATTTGCCCTGATTTAACCTCGGCGAACATAGCCACGAAGCTTGTCACCAAACTTGCAAACGCTACGGCAATCGGTCCGATTCTGTTGGGTATCAAGAAACCGGTCTACCTCATGATTCCCAGCAACGACGTGAACGACATTGTCAACATTACTGCCATGGCAGTATTTGAATCCCAACACCAGTCGAAGCAAGCCCAGTTCGAAGATCAAACGGCGGTTGAGCTTCCGTTGGTGTAACATGGAGGAGGACGTATGATTCGCGGAACAGTTTCTATCGACGTTGCCATTTGCAAGGGCTGTGAGTTATGCATTGCCGCCTGCCCGCAGGAAAGCCTCGGACTTGCCGGGGAAATTAATTCACTCGGATACCGCTATGCCGCTCTCGTGCAGGATAACTGCACGGGGTGTATCAATTGTGCCCTTGTGTGCCCGGAAGGGGCGATTAACGTGTACCGGGAACCGAAATCGGCGCACAAACAAGAACGCGACAAAGTACTGGCTCTCTAAATGAAGGAATATCCTATGAACACGCAGGCAGAAGTACCGCGGCTCATGAAAGGGAATGAAGCGCTCGCTGAGGCGGCAATCCGCGCCGGTTTACAGGGCTACTTTGGGTATCCCATCACGCCGCAGTCTGAGATACTTGAGTACCTCATAACGGAATTGCCGAAACAGGGCGGGGTGGTTTTGCAAGCGGAAAGTGAAGTTGCCGCCATCAATATGATATACGGAGCCGCCGGTGCAGGCGCGCGCGTGATGACGTCATCATCGAGTCCCGGCATCAGTCTCATGCAGGAAGGGCTCTCCTATATGGCGTCGGCGCAATTGCCGTGCTTGGTGGTCAATGTCAACCGCGGCGGTCCGGGTCTCGGTACGATTCAGCCGTCGCAGGGGGATTATTTCCAGGCGACAAAAGGCGGCGGACATGGCGATTATCATTTAATTGTGCTCGCGCCTGCGTCGGTGCAGGAAATGGCGGATTTTGTGTTTGAGGCATTCCGGCTTGCGGAGAAATACCGGAACCCCGCCATGATACTCGCCGACGGAGCGCTCGGCCAAATGATGGAAAAAGTCATTCTTCCGCCAGCGGGAACATTGCCCCGCACCGAAAAGCCATGGGCGACAACGGGCAAGCCCAACACACGAGAACGAAACGTCGTTACCTCACTGTTCATCCAGCCGGAAAAAATGGAAGCGGTAAATCTCCAGCTTCAGAAAAAATACCGGGAGTTACAACATGAGGCGCGGTATGAAGCCGACGGCGTCAAGGACGCCGATGTTCTCGTTGTCGGTTTTGGTCTCACCGCTCGTATCGCCCAGAAAGCCATCGAGCTTGCACGAGCGAACGGGGTGCGCGTGGGCTTGTTCCGCCCGATGACGCTCTATCCCTTCCCGTCTGAGGCGCTTGCGGCACACGCTCGTAAAGTATCCTCCGTCCTTGTCGTTGAATTAAACTCCGGGCAGATGGTAGAGGATGTGCGGCTTGCCGTGAACGGCAAAAGGCCAGTGTATTTCAAGGGCAGAATGGGCGGGGTCATAATGACTCCGGAAGAAATTCTCGAAGAAATAGAGCTGGTTGCGGAAAACAGTCATCTCCAAACTGCGGGCATATTAGAGGAAATGTTATGAAACCCATGATGGAAGGCCTGGAAACGGTCTATCACCGTCCCGTTACACTGACAGAAACGCCAATGCACTATTGCCCCGGATGCGGGCATGGCGTTGTGCACAAACTGCTGATGGAGGTCGTGGATGAAATGGACGTACAGGAAGATACCATCGGCGTGGCTCCTGTGGGATGTTCAGTCTTCGCCTATCATTACATGAATATTGATATGCAACAAGCCGCGCACGGGCGCGCGTCTGCCGTGGCGACGGGCATCAAGCGGATGCTTCCGCACAAGCTCGTGTTTTCATATCAAGGAGACGGGGACCTTGCCGCCATCGGCACTGCGGAAACGATACACACGGTCAACCGCGGCGAGAATATACTCATCGTGTTCATCAATAATGCGATTTACGGCATGACGGGCGGACAAATGGCTCCCACGACGCTCCTCGGTATGGTCACGTCGACAACGCCGTATGGACGCGAGTCATCCGCCAGCGGGTACCCGTTGAAGATGACGGACTTGGTCACAACATTGCCCGGTGCGTACTATGTCACACGCCAATCAGTCCATACACCGACGGCGGTACGGAAAACAAAAAAAGCCATTCGCATAGCATTAGAGCATCAGCAAAAGCACAAAGGGACATGTTTCATTGAAGTGGTTTCCAATTGTCCATCGGGTTGGAAGATGACCCCTCTGGAAGCAAACGCATGGATGGAAAAGAACATGTTCCCGGTCTATCCGATAGGCGATTTGAAACTCGACGGGAAAATTCTTCATCCGTAGGAGGTAAGCCCTATGAAAAACTCACGCATCAACAAAGAGTGGCACGCCAAGAATTCGATGCCACAGAACCCCTCCATGGAGGAGCGAATCAAGTGGCACCGTACACATGCGAAGCATTGTGCCTGCATGCCCATCCCTCAAAAGCTACTGCATGATATGCACAGGAAGGTACCACTCAAACGACCGGAGGCACGCCGATGACTCATGAAATTCTTATTGCCGGATTTGGTGGTCAAGGGGTTCTCTCAATGGGAATGACGCTGGCGTATGCAGGGATGCTCGAAGGCAAGGAAGTCTCCTGGATGCCCTCGTACGGTCCTGAAATGCGCGGCGGGACGGCAAACTGCATTGTCATCGTTTCGCCCGAGCGCATCAGCTCCCCGATTGTGACCCGGTTTACTGCCGGCATTATTTTGAATCAACCCTCGATGGAAAAATTCCAACACTCACTGTTGCCACACAGGGTGCTGCTTTATGAACAATCGAATATCCTGACCCCGCCGACGCGGTTCGACCTTGAAATACTTCCCGTGCCGGCGATGCAGGAAGCATTGCAACTGGGGAAAAAGCAAGTAGCCAATATGGTCATGCTGGGAGCGTTTCTGGCGCGACAGCCGGTCGTCGCCTTTGAGACGGTCATGGAAGCGTTGAAGAAAACATTGCCCGAGCGGCATCATGCTCTTTTGCCGCTGAACGCTCAAGCGCTCCAGCGAGGAAAACAACTAGCTGAAACCGCTATCGTTGAGACACTGGAGGAATAGGTCTGGCGAAACGGTTTCAAAAGGAAGGTGTCTATGAAAAACGATGTAAGAGAATGCCGCCATGCATGCCGAAACACGTGTGAACTGTTAAACGAAGTGCTCCACCGTGAAACGGCATTGCTACAATTCTACGAGCAGATTGCTCAACAGTGCGACTACCCGGATATCAGAAACTTTATCCAGGATGTAGTAGAGGAACGGCGAAAACCGATTGAGCAGATTGTCTCCAAATTGAATGAAATGCGCGCGAAGAGCCAGATCATGGATGGAGTGATTTCAAGTTTTGAACACTGATTAGCATCAACGTGATGATGAAGGAGGTTGTTATGCAACGCTACTTAGAAAAGGCTACGTCGTTTTTTGAGATCCCGGTAGATTTGCGAAGCCGTGCGCTGGTTCTGATTGCGGCGCTTCTCCTCGTGACGGTGTTCTTCCTTCCGCTATGGAACATGCAAATCTACACGAAACAATTCCCCGATGGTTTAACGGTACATATCTATGCCGATAAACTTGAAGGAGGTGTCGCGGAAGGACGGGATGATCTACTGGAGATAAACGCTCTGAACTATTATGTCGGTATGGAGCCGTTGGAACAGGGGAATTTCGCGGAATTCAAGTGGATACCATTTGTGCTTGGCACAGTGATTGTGTTGGCGCTGAGGGTCATCGTATTGGGAAAAATGTCCAAGCTCATAGACCTGCTGGTGTTTTATGGTTATTTTGGAATGTTTTCGCTGTGGAGTTTTTATTCCAGGCTGTACGACTACGGCCATCACTTAAATCCAAGCGCTCAGATAATAATCCCGCCCTTTACCCCGCCTATGTTTGGAAGGACGACCATAGTGAACTTTGACCTCGCGGGCGCACCCGCTATCGGCTCGTACATCATGGTCGTAGTGCCCGTTGTCTTACTTACAGCCGTTTTGACGTCGCGCTTCGCATGGAGACGTGAGCACATGCCGTCGCGGGATTTTATGACCTGAGAGCGGTGCAGGTGTTACTTCGCCGCACCGTGCGTCTGGCTGGCTAAGTAATTCTCCAAGCCCGTCTGTCTACCTATTCGTGATTGAATGTAGTGTCCCGGATGTAATGAATTAGAACTTCCCAAACCTGAACGTAAGCATTCCGGAAGGGCCCCTCAAGTTAGCATTGGTCGTCGCGCCGGAGGAGACACCGCCAATATAACGGTACTCCGCGCCGAGACTGACTCGGAACCAACCGGTAATATTAAGGTCAACATTGATTCCCGGCTCAACAACAAAGAACGCGTCGTATTGGTGAGCGTCATTGTGGTCGAAAACGTTATCCCAGTCGTTGTCGTTATTCCCAAAGCCGTAACGGAAACCGACTGCCCCCGCGCCAACAAGCGCATGGATGGACAAATGAATGAGGTTGTCGGAATTCGATATATATTCGAGGTCAAGTCCGCCGTAGCCGAAGTCTACAAACTCCTGTCCGAACGGTCCAGGGGAGTGTGCCCGCACGTTGTTTGCAAGCCCGTACCCTGCGGCGCCGATGGAGAATGTATGATTGATGATCCATCCGCCCCGCCCGCCGAGAAGTACGCCAAAATCATCATTGACGGATGTAAACTTAATGACCAGCGCACCGTATCCGCCATGTTCAACATCGTCAGCACCGATAAGGGTTTGTTCTTGGGCGAGCACCGGAAGAGTGGAGAGTATGATGAGAAAAAGTATTAGGGATTTCATTGTTTGGTACCTTTGTTTGGTGTTGCGTTTGTGAACCCACGTGAAAGGAATCCGAGAAACACTAACGCGAATGCGAAGAAAAGACCTGCCGTGACTAAGGAAATCGTTTGCGTGAGAAGCAAAAGAACGAGTGCGATGCTTGTTCCCAGCAACAGCAGGACAGCGTTTGTTCTGGTCATGGGTCGTTACCTTGTTAGAGTGCTTGGGCTATTACTGCTATGTCCTTCGATTCCGGCAGAATGTGGTACGAGTGTGTAATCGTTACGCTTGCCCGAAGCATGGCGGATACTGAGCAGTACTTCGTCGTCGAAAGCTCGATAGCGCGCTCAACGGCGGCGGGGTCAATGTCGTCCCCGGTAAACACGTATTCAATATGAATATCGGTGAAGACCTGCGGATGTTCTTCGCTCACGTTTGCGCGAAGATGGATTTCAAACCCTTTCAGCGGCACGCGTTTCTTCGTGAGGATGGAAGCCACATCACTGCCGGTACAACCGCCCAGAGCCATCAAGAGCAATTCTTTCGGCCGCGAACCGGCATCCGTGCCGCCAATACTCTCCGGACCATCCATCATGACCCAGTGATTTGAATCCGCTTTTGCCGCGAAGGTAACTCCCTGAAGATTTTTTACCACTGCAGTTTTCGTAGACATTGAGCATGCTCCTTTGCTTGGTTTGAGGATATTTCTGCAATAATAATGCCATACAAAGGCTATGAAATCTTCAGCTTCCTGTTCTGCTAAGGAATGGTTTTCCCACATTTGCAAATACCTGCTCTCCGTTTTTCTTATTCCTGCAATAAATCAGACGAGGGTGTCCACACTTGGTTTTTTTTGCCCAGAAATATTTTGATAAAATGGGCAAAATCTGGCATAGGGTTTGCTCAATGGAGGGTAATGAACTCATCAACAAAGTTTCAATGAAGAAATTCAACATAGCAGTTTTTGGCTGGCTTACAGTGGTGATGATCGCGGCGCTGGTCTTTCCCATTGTTTCGAAGCCGGAAGCGTGGTACGACTTTCCATTTATTCCTGCTCTTGGAGAACAGTCACGCATTTTATTTTTTCATGTACCAACGGCGTGGGTAACAGTCGTTGCGTTCTTTCTCTCTATGGTATACGGCATCAAGTATCTCAGGTCAAACAATATGGAAGACGACATCAAGTCTGTCTCGTCTGCCGGGGTTGGAGTGCTCTTTTGTATTCTCGCGACGATTACCGGTTCCGTATGGGCAAAGTTCAGCTGGGGTTCATTCTGGAATTGGGATCCGCGAGAAACCTCTATCGCCGTGTTGCTCCTCATTTATGGCGCCTACTTCGGGCTTCGCTCTTCTTTAGAAGGAGATGAGAAGCGGGCGAGGCTTTCGGCGGTGTATGCTATCCTCGCCGGAATCACGACACCATTTCTCATCTTTGTTCTTCCGAGACTCGTTTCCAGTCTGCATCCAGAACCGATAGTGAATGCGGGCGGGAAAGTGCACATGAATGTAACCATGCTGACCGTGTTCCTTGCATCGCTTCTGGGCTTCACGGGGCTTTTCGCATGGATGTTTGACTTGAAAGTACGTCTCGCACGCTTGGAGAAAAACCATCACCCGTAAGGAGGTTTCATGTACGAGTTTCTTGCTCAAAATCCGTTATACGTTGTGCTCAGCATCGTGCTGATTTGCTGGTTTGGCATAGGTCTGTATTTGGTGCGGCTGGGGAGAAAGATTTCCATTCTCGAACAACGAATGCAATCGTAAGGAGAGAAATATGAAGACAAAAATCATTATTGGTTCGGTGTTTCTTCTTCTCGGAATAACGCTGGGGGGAATCTCCTTCGTCGAAAGCACGGTTGAATATGCCGATTTTCAAACAGCGAAGTCGGTATCACACAAAGTGCAAGTGAAAGGAGTGTTGGTGCAGGAGACAGAAGCGGCGTTCGATGCTTCAACCGGGGAGTTTACTTTTTTCCTAAGGGATGAACAAGGCGCTGAATGCAGAGTTGTATATAAAGGAGCGAAGCCGAATCATTTTGATCTGGCGGATGCTCTTGTGGTGAAGGGTCGTTATGAGAACGGAAATTTTCGAGCCTCTGAAATTCTTACAAAATGTCCGTCAAAGTATGAGGCTGATGTTTCTTCGTCCATGGAAGCACAAGAATAATATATTGTTGTTTCACGATACTGAGAGGAGCCAAGCATGAATACACCTAATAAAATTCTTATTCCGGTTGATAGGTCAACGTTTTCTTTGGTGGGCGTGCAGTACGGGGAAGAAATTGCGGACCACTTCAACGCTGAAGTAGTCATTGTTGCCGTACAAGATAGCGAGGGGCAAAGCCATGCTTTCTCAGATACAACAACACAGAGCAATGAAGCGAGGGCCGAGCATAAACATAATATCGTGCTTGCTATACAGCAACTCCTGATCAATCATAACTTGGTGCTTCGAAGCTTAAAGATCGAAGTTCGTTACGGTTCCCCCGCAGTGGAAATCGTTCGTGCGGCTGAAGACCTCCACGCGGATTTGATCGTGATGTCGACACATGGAAGAACCGGTATGAGCCATGTATTGCTTGGCAGTGTTGCCGAAAGAGTCGTGCGGTACGCCAAATGTCCGGTGCTGACCGTGAAGCCGGATGAAATCCGTGATTTGATAGACATTACCGCAGAGGAAATAGCCAATTCACTCCACGTGGTTGTTGAGGAAGCATAAGGATTACGTTTCGCATGTAGGGGCGTTGAAGTGCCCGGAACAGGACTTGAACCTGCACGACCTTGCGGCCACTAGCTCCTGAAGCTAGCGCGTCTGCCAGTTTCGCCATCCGGGCTTTGATTTTAAATCAAAAATGAAGAATTCGATTCCTACTTTTCTTCAACATTCACACTTTTTGACATGTTTTGGTCAGATTTTGGTATATAGAATTACGAAGTTGTATACGCTTGTATTCGTTTTGGTTAATAAATGGTAGGAAAAATTTTGGAGGGATTCAAGAGAGGAGCAATTGCGACCATGAATTTGTCAGCCCAGTTGTGTCAGAACGCAAGATTCAAGTCGTGCGATAATTGTTCGATTTGAGCGCGCGTATGTTTGTTCGGTACCCTTTACTTAACTCGATTTTTTGAGCGTTCGAGAGAATAATAATGTAGTTGCCTTTTTATCGACCGGCAGAGGCCATTATTCTCAATGGCGTCGTGCCATGGCTTGACAAAACCGAACGTGGAAAAACTAACTTCATATTGGCACAACAAACGGAGGCAGGTCAAAACCAGGGGTAAGAGCAGTTGTTCCCAAACGTTCTCACTTACCAGTCTTCTGTTCATATCTCAAATGAAAATGTTTCATTACCTTCCGTGTTGCCTGCTAGAAATTCCTCTAGTACCTTATTACAAGAAACAACAGTAACAACTCCACGGCAACTGTAGGTTATGATGTTTCCGATCTGAATCGAAATCCACTCCTGATTTTCACTTATTTAGTTGAGGTGCTCATGTTTGCGTCTCCTGCCTTTCCGAAAACATATCAAGCGATTAGCTTGGATAAACTATTCACGGCTTATAGATCTGGGCCCGAGAGAATACGAAGATCCCTGAATGGGCTTGATGAGACAGAACTTTCAAGCCGGCCACGCGGTGTTCATAAATGGTCTATGAAGGAGGTAGCGATACATGTTTGCGACTCGGAATTGGTCGGTTCCGTCCGCTTTCGAATGGTCTTGGCTCAGCAGGGAGCTATATTGCCCTTCTATGATCAGGATCTCTGGACAAGGAATTTAGGGCGCCAATCGGCTGGCAATGCTGAATTGGAGGACTCGTTAATATTATTTGAATGCCTTCGAAGGACAACGGCGAGGCTTCTCGATGGACTGGTTGAAGCTGATTGGAACAGGACCGGAACGCATGCAGAGTTTGGTAGTGTAACGTTACGCAACTTGATGGAGCTATATGCAGATCACAGCGAGCGTCATCTTGCACAGATACTGGAAATGAGAACGTTGCTGCACAGACCGCGGCAGATTCCTTTGATTTTGGAAGAAAGGCTCTATTGAGGGTTGCTCACAACTCAGAGAGTCACCCACGTCACGGAGATCTGATATGAGATCACAAACGACCAAGGTGCTTTGCTTTGATCTTGACGGAACCCTCCTTGATTCCTTTCCCTCGCATTTCGAAGCGTATAAAAGGGTCTTTCGAAAAATCGGTCGAAATCTATCTAAGGAACAGTTCCTCAATGCATATTCACCAAATTGGCATCAAATGTACATTGGATTAGAGGTTCCGTTGGATTATTGGGAATCGCTCGACGAGTCGTGGAGAAGAGAAATTAGGAAAATGCCTTCTGTTGCTTTCGCAGGCGTCAAGAAAGCATTGGAACGACTTGGCAGGCACTTCATGCTTGCGGTCGTTAGTGCAGGTTCGAGAGAGCGAGTTATCTCGGATTTGGCCAGGAACGGAATTGGTTCATATTTTGCGGAGGTGATTACAGGTAGCGACATTCAGCTTCGGAAGCCTAATCCGGAGGGCCTAATACGGGCAATTCATAACTTGGGGGTCAACAATGACCAAGCTATATACATTGGTGATGCCGAGGATGATTATCAGATGGCAGTTTCTGCTGGTGTCGACTTTATCGGAATTAGGAGCGATTTCAAAAATCTAAAATCAGAAGTTACAATACTGATAGATCACATTGAAGAATTGGTCGAATTACCATTGGACCCAAGAAACAGAATTGGCGCGTCTTCTCACCAACCCCAAGCTCGAATTAAAGATTGAACAAGTGGATATATTTCAAAACAATCGACT
>DATCJD010000189.1:0-4402 GCA_036507435.1 Bacteroidota bacterium | reverse complement strand
AGCGCGCATGGCGATCCGGTACGGCGCATCTGCCGTAGGGCTGGTCTCGGCGATGCCGAGCGGTCCGGGCCCTATCGACGAAGCGACGATTGCTGCTATCGCGCGGGAAGTGCCGCCCGGGGTTGCAACATTCCTGCTCACGAGCAAACAGGACGCCGATTCGATCATCGCCCAACAACGCCGCACGCGCGTGAATACCATCCAAATTGTCGATGCGGTATCTCCCGATATATATAGCAAACTCCGCGCAGAATTGCCCGGCGTTGCGCTTGTGCAGGTGATTCATGTGCGTGGACGGGAATCCATCCATGATGCCCTCGCCGCCGCGCCTCATGTCGATGCATTGTTGCTGGATTCCGGCAATCCATCCGCTCCTGTGAAAGTATTGGGCGGCACGGGCAACACGCATGATTGGGATATCAGCCGGGAAATTCGCGAACAGTCGCCGGTTCCACTGTTTCTCGCCGGGGGGCTCAAAGCCGAGAACGTGCGCGAAGCTATCGAGCGCGTGCAACCCTATGGTATAGATGTGTGCAGTGGCGTCCGCACTAACGGTAGTTTGGATGAATCGAAACTCGCCATGTTTTTCAGTCGTATACGTTTTAGCTGACATCTTGTGCTGTTTCAAAAAAATAGTCTTGTATTTTTATCGTAAAGTACATAACCCCCTGCGTTCTGACCGCCTCAGGCGGACGGAACGCGTCCCCCTTGGTAAGGGGGACAACATATAGGCAGGCGGTCTTTCCCCTCTCACATAGTGATCCCTTCGGGACTTCCCTAAGGAGGGGTGTCCGCCAACGGCGGACGGGGTGGTTGCTGTAATCCTCAAAATATAAAACACAATATTAATTCTTAGACCCGGTACTTAGGAGGATATATGAAGCGCTCATATCTGATACTCGTACTGATTGTTCTCTGTTCTCTTACAGCGCTCGCGCAACCCAGTTTCCCGACTTATTATTCTCAGGACTTCCAGCTCACGTCGCCGGGCGCGATGAAATTCGGCATGTACGGCTACGACAACCCGGCGACACTCAGCCACATGCGCCAGCCGGATTTCTATTTTACGTGGTCGGACGCCGGTGGAAAGTGGAACAACTTCAACCGGTGGGGGCTGTTCACCGCGTTCCGCCATGTCGGCTTTGGGTTCATTCATCAAAAACTTCCGGACGGGTACGTGAATGATTTTCGCCTCTCCTTTGCCGGAGGCACGCCCTCGTACAGCACGGGGCTGTCCATCGGCTGGTCGCGCGGAGAAACACGGCTCCTCGACCGCACCACGCACGTGACGCTGGGTTTTCTCTCCCGGCCCAGTGCATATATTTCCATCGGCGGCACCGGCACAACCACGTTCCGCCAACGCGACAGCGAAGCGTCACTCGATATCGCCCTTCGTCCGCTCGGCAATGAAACAATAGCAGTCTTTGGAGATTACGCTGTCCAGAGCGGACAATCGTTGAGCGACGGCGGGTGGAGCGCGGGCGTTGCGACGGAATTTCTGCCCGGCATCCGGCTTGTGGGCAGATATTTCGACACCAAGGCGTTTACCGTCGGGGTGCAGTTCAGCTTTGGCAACGCCGGGTTGAGCACGCAAGAACACTACGATAAGGACGGCAACTGTCGTCATTCCACTTACGGTATCCGTCTCGGCGCGTATGATAGAACGGTCATGAGTAAATTCAGGGAAAAGAAAAATTACCTCGAACTGAATATGATCGGCACGGTCAAGTACCAGCGGTTCGTGTTTTTCGATAATTCCAAAACGCTCGTGGACATGCTTGAGACTCTCGAGGCGGCAAAAACCGACCCCGCCGTTTCCGGCATTGCGATGAACCTCTCCGGCATGAGCGTCAACCGCGAATTCCTCTGGGAACTGCGCACCAAGTTGCAGGAATTCAAAGCGACGGGCAAGCATGTCGTTGTCTTTCTCGACCGCCCCGGCATCGACGCGTACCATTTTGCATCGGTCGCCGATAAAATCGTGATGGATACACAGGGGATGTTGACGCTCGAGGGCTTCATTATGGGCAGGACGTTTGTCAAAGGCGCGCTGGAAAAACTCGGCATCGGCTTTGACGAGTGGAGATTCTTCACGTACAAATCCGCGAACGAATCGTTCTCCCGCGAAAGCATGTCGGAAGCCGACCGCGAGCAAAGACAGGCGCTCGTCAACGAATACTACCGGATCGCGAAAAACGACATCTGCCAAGCGCGCGGATTCACACCGGAAGAGTTCGACAACATGGTCAACAACGAAGTCCTGTACCTCGCACCGGACGCACTGGCGCAGGGGCTGGTGGACACACTCGGGCGCTGGGAGACAGTCAAAGAAGTCATTAAGCAATTAGAAGGCGAAGAGAAGCGGTATGCCGGGCGGAATTCGCTCGCGAAGTTCAACCTGCCGACGGATAACCGGTGGGGCGAGAAGCCTCGCATCGCGCTTATTTACGCAATAGGAGTGTGCGCGATGGATGAAGGCATTCGCGCGCGGTCACTCGTCAAGGACGTGGAAGCGGCGGTGGAGGATAACACCATACGCGCAATCGTCCTGCGCGTGGATTCCCCCGGCGGCGACGCCATGGCGTCGGATTACATTGCCGAAGCACTAAAGAAAGCCAAAGGCAAAAAGCCTGTGATTGTATCACAAGGCGCAGTGGCGGCATCCGGCGGGTACTGGCTTTCGATGTATGCCGACACGATTATTGCCGCGCCCATGACCATTACTGGCTCGGTCGGCGTCATCGGCGGATGGATGTACGATCAAGGGCTGAAAGAAAAACTCGGATTCTCTACCGACCATGTCAAAGCGGGTGAACATGCCGACCTCGGGTTCGGCTTCGCTCTCCCGTTTATCGGCATCGGCATTCCCGACCGAAATCTCACCGAGCTTGAGCGGGCAAAGGCAGAGCATTCCATCAGGTCGCTCTACATGGATTTTGTCGGGAAAGTTGCAAGCGGACGCGGCATGACACCCGAAGCGATTCACGAAATCGCCCAGGGGCGCGTCTGGTCCGGCACGGACGGCCTACGGAATGGCCTCGTTGACGGTTTAGGCGGACTGGAAACAGCCCTGTTCATCGCAAAAATGCGGGCAGGAATTCCATTCGAACAAGAAGTCAATATCGTGGAAATGCCTGAACCCGGATTGTTCAACACAAGCGCGTTTATTCCACGCCCGTTCGGAGTCGAAGCGCCGCAGACCGACCCATTGCTCGAGCATCTAAAATTCCGGCTCCGCAATAACGGCATTCCCATGCCGCTCTTGCCGATAGACGAAATGGAATTGGGGGAACGAATTGACCGGTAAGAACGTCTCAAAAGTAATAGTCAAACAATGAGTAGAGCAACAACAGTGTATGCTGAGGTAACTTCATGAAAAAAGCGTTTTCAGTTCTCCCTTTTTGTTTTGTGCTTGCTTCTGCGCAATCGCACTTCAAACACCCGACGCTTCCCCCCGACGACCTGACACGCATGCGGGAAGTCTACCGGCTTGCCGATGCCGTGCAGGACAACATCTGGAAAGATTGGAGCAAGGCGCCGTTCGCGTTATTGTTGGTGACGCCGGAGCATGAGTTTCTCGTCCGCCACCCCCGTGCGACCAACAACTTCGACACTGCAGGGTACGACGACGGATTGAAATCGTTGCTCTTGTACCGGCGGAGAACAATCCCGCAAAACCTGCTCGCCACCTATCCAGCCGTAAACGGGTATCCAACGATTGTCGTCGGGCAACCGGAGAACACGAATGTCAAAAACTCCATCGCGTGGGTCGTCACAGTGTTGCATGAACATTTCCACCAGTTGCAGATGTCCCAGCCGAATTATTATGCCGATACCGAAGCGCTGGGACTGACGCGCGGCGACCAAACCGGCATGTGGATGCTGAACTATCCGTTTCCGTACGATTCGGCAATCGTGATTGAACGCTTTTCTGCGATGTGCAAGGCTTTATCGGAAACATTAACGGCAGACGACGAACAATTCCCCGCTAAGCTTCGCGCATTCCTGGCGACGCGTACGGCATTCAATAATACGCTCCCGCCGGACGACTACAAATATTTTTCGCTTCAACTCTGGCAGGAAGGCGTCTCGCGCTACACCGAGTGGCGTGTCGCCAAACTTGCCGGCGAACAATACACGCCTACGAAGGAATTACAGGCACTGAAAGATTACATGCCGTTCGCGGCGCGGGCGGATACCCTGCGCTCGAACATTCTCGCAGAATTACCCAAACTTCCGATGGCAGAATGGAAACGTGTCGTGTTCTATACGTTCGGCGCGGCGGAAGCTATGTTGCTCGACCGCGTCAATCCCAAGTGGCAGGAACAGTACATGAAGAAGAAATTTTTTTTGGAAGAATACTACGAGTAATAACCGCAGGGACACGGCATGCCGTGTCCCT
>DATCJD010000188.1:0-2229 GCA_036507435.1 Bacteroidota bacterium | reverse complement strand
CCGCCGCTCTCGTTGGCGGACGGCGGCGTGATTCGCGCGGGCTATCATAAAGAGTTAGACGACCTGCGCGGACTCGCGTTCCACGGCAAGGATTGGATCGCCAAGCACCAGCAATCCGAGCGACAGCGCACGGGCATATCGTCGCTCAAGGTAGGATTCAACAATGTCTTCGGCTATTACATCGAAATCACCAACACGCATAAAGATAAAATTCCAGCCGATTACATTCGCAAGCAGACACTCACGAACGCCGAGCGGTATATTACTCCCGAACTCAAAGAGTACGAGGAGAAGATACTTCACGCCGAAGAGAAAATTCTCGCGCTCGAGACACACTTGTTCAACGAGCTACGCGTGTTCGTCGCTGAGCACGCCGCGGCGATCCAGCAGAATGCCTACGCCATCGCGATGCTCGATTGTTTTGTTTCGCTCGCCGACGTCGCTGTTGAGCACGAGTATTGTTGTCCGGAGGTGGATGAATCGTTCAAAATTGAAATCAAAGAAGGCAGACACCCGGTCATCGAACGGCTCCTGCCGCCGGGCGAGCGCTATACGCCGAACGACGTCCTGCTCGATACAGAGAGCGGTCAGATTTTGATTATTACCGGACCCAACATGAGCGGCAAGTCGAGCTACCTGCGGCAGGTCGGGCTGATCGCCCTCCTCGCGCAGATCGGGAGCTTCGTGCCCGCCACAGCCGCGCGCATCGGGGTGGTGGATAAGATTTTCACGCGTGTAGGCGCGAGCGACAATATCGCGTCCGGCGAGAGCACATTCCTGGTGGAAATGCACGAGGCGGCGCATATCGTCAACACTGCGACAAAGCGGAGCTTGATCCTGTTAGACGAGGTCGGCAGGGGCACGAGCACATTCGACGGCATCAGCATCGCCTGGGCGCTGACGGAATACCTGCACGAGCGCATCGGTGCGAAGACGCTCTTTGCCACGCACTACCACGAGCTGAACGAACTCGCCGAGATGTATCATCGTATCAAGAACTACAAAGTGGACGTGCGCGAGTACGGCGATAAAGTGATCTTCCTGCACAAAGTGATGCCGGGGTTCGCCGACCATTCATACGGCATTCAAGTTGCTCAGATGGCGGGCTTGCCGGAAGAGGTGACCGACAGGGCGAAGAAGATACTTCGCAATTTAGAGGGAAGTGAATTAAACGCTAGCGGAGGTGCAGGCCCCGAAGGTGCAGGAGTCAAAGGGGGCAGGGGAGAAAAAGCAAAAGGGAGGATAGTTCAGGATGAAATACAGATGGCAATGTTTGAAATTAAAGACGACGCGCTCCGTTCCGAATTGAAAAACATCGACCTTGAAAAAATGACTCCATTAGAAGCATTGCAAAAATTGGCTGAGTTGAAAAAGAAGGCGGAGAAGTAAAAAGCATTTATAATTTTCAACACAGAGATTTATAATCTTCAGTTGATTTTTGGGGGTCTAGTACCGTATATTGAAGAAACGTTACGCTGATTCGCGCAGATTCAATGCAGATGTTCGCAGATGCGTACGTTGTAATGATTACAAGAGATTGATTCCATGTAGTCATTCAGAATAACAGCATCCGCGAAAATCTGTTTATAATCCGCGCTCATCAGCATACCACTATGCTTGACGAAATTCCTCGTCGCTTCTAGTAATGACATCGAAAAAAAAATACCATGACACTCAACGACATTAAAATATTATTCGACTTCGATAAATGGGCGACAAACCGCATTCTTGAAATCGTCGCAACGTTGCCGGAAGACCTGTACTCGAAAAGCCTGAACTCCAGTCACGGCGGCATCCGGGGCACGCTTGTGCACACTTTCAGTGCCGATTGGGTGTGGCTTGAGCGTTGGAAAGGTAACAACCCGACCGTCTTCATCAAAGAAGAAGACATCCCGACATTCCCGTTGCTGAATGAGCGGTGGGCGAAACTCCGCAACGACATGGACGGCTTCGTCGCATCGCTGAATGAAGAAAAAATTCAGGCGGGATTATCCTACAAGGATATGAAAGGCAACCCGTACACTCAGTTACTCTGGCAACAGATGCAGCATCTTATCAATCACTCCACCTACCATCGCGGTCAGGTGGTGACGATGCTTCGGCAAGTGGGCGTCAAGCCGGTTGCAACGGACTTAATTGCGTATTATAGGCAGGTGAAGTAAGGAGAATCGTATGGGACTTTTCTCGAAACAAGAAGCGTCAGAAAAAACAGTTGCCGGAATAGCTATT
>DATCJD010000187.1:0-5630 GCA_036507435.1 Bacteroidota bacterium | reverse complement strand
GTGAATGCTCTTGCCAACCGGACGGCGCTCATCGTGGCTTCTGTGCCTGAGTTTACCATGCGGATCATCTCGACAGACGGTACTAAATTGCAAATCAATTCAGCCATTTCAATTTCACGCTCTGTAGCCGCGCCGAAACTTGTCCCGTCCATCATTACTTTTTGGACAGCTTCGAGTATTTCAGGGTGAGCGTGCCCGAGGATCATCGGTCCCCACGAGCCGACATAGTCTATGTATTCGTTTCTATCAACATCCCAGATTCTGGAACCCTGGGCGCGGGAGATAAAAATAGGGGAGCGGCCGACGGATTTGAAGGCGCGCACGGGAGAATTCACGCCGCCCGGCATTACGTTCAATGCCTTTTGGAAGAGTTTTTCAGAATTTTGAATGTTCATATACAAGCGTAGTAAACGACAAACGCTACTCAGCGCAGGAGTTTTGCCGCTTCTTTTGCGAAGTACGTAAGAATCAAATCCGCCCCTGCGCGTTTGATGCTGGTAAGGACTTCCATCATGACCCGCGGTTCATCAATCCACCCGTTGCGTCCAGCGGCTTTAATCATTGAGTACTCTCCACTGACGTTGTACGCCGCGGTAGTCATGTTGAAACGATCTTTAACCTGTCGTATAACATCGAGGTACGACAACGCAGGCTTCACCATCACAATATCAGCGCCCTCGAGAATATCCTGCTCGACCTCTCTCAGAGCCTCGTCGGAATTTGCCGGGTCCATTTGGTGCGAGCGACGGTCGCCGAACTTTGGCGTACTTTCCGCCGCGTCGCGAAAAGGTCCGTAGAACCCGGAGGCATACTTTGCCGCATATGACATTATCGGTAGATGATGGAATCCGTTTTGATCCAGCACACTTCTAATAGCCTGCACACGCCCGTCAAACATGTCTGATGGGGCGACCATATCAGCTCCTGCTTGCGCGTGGGTCAGGGCTTCCTTCGTGAGCAGTTCGATGGATTCGTCGTTGACGATTTCGCCATTACGCACAATTCCACAGTGCCCGTGAGACGTGTACTCGCACAAGCATACATCGGTGATGACTACGAGTTCAGGCACCTCTTTTTTTATAGCGCGAATTGCTGTTTGCACAATACCGTTCTCGGCATAAGCCTCGCTCCCGACTTCATCCTTATGTTCCGGGATGCCGAACAAAATGACCGCAGGAATGCCTAGCGTTTTAACGTCAAAACACTCGCGTCGTATTTCATCTATAGACTGTTGATACACGCCGGGCATGGAGGAGACTTCCTTTCGGATTCCCGAACCCGGTACGACAAAGAGGGGATAAATGAAATCCTTAGCGGAGAGTTCGGTCTCCCGGACCATCGAGCGGAGCGATTCCGTCATCCGAAGGCGCCGGAGTCTTTTGAACTGGGCCGTACTCGTTTCGTGTGTGTCAAGAGCGGGCGATTTTTCGTTTCGCATAAAAATCCCTCACAAGTTAATTTTTTGCGTTTTACCCAACATGGCTCAGTACTAAGTCCGGCGTTTCTAAAAACTTCAAGACCTTATCGGCGATTTCACGGGAACTCTTAATGCAATCTCCGACCGATATGCCCCCACGAAAATTACCGGAGAGATACAGCCCGGGACTGCTTTGTTCAAACTGTTCCAGTTCCTTGACGACCGACAGATGTCCGAGACGGTATTGCGGAATAGCCTTCGCCCAACGGGTTACTCTACTGTAAAGTGGGGTACCTTTCAACTGAATGAGCTCTGCTACTTCGCGTCGTACGATATCGAGAAGTTCAACATCAGTTTTATCTACAAGTTCAGGCTGTCGCGAACCGCCTACAAAAGTAGTACATGCAACCGTGCCGGCAGGAGACCGTCCGGGGAATATGGTTGACGACCAGATCATTCCTAAAATGTCGCGCCGTTCTTTCGCCGGGACCAGGAACCCGAATCCGTCTAACGGACGGGCGGCGTCTTCCCGCCTGTAGCCAAGGAACACTTGGGCTACGGGTGGATAGTATATCGTACTCAGGAATTCTGCAACCGAGGCGTTGTACGGTTTCATCAACGTTGCCGATTGAAACGATGGTATTGCCAGTATCACCGCATGTGCTGTGATACTCATCGGTTGTCCGTGTTCCGTATAATGAATTTCATAGGGACTTCTCGCGCCGTTTGAAGATCTCTGTGTCGTAATGTTTGTTACCGTCAAGGAAGTTTTGATTCTTCCGTGAAGCGCCTGGGCGATTCGGCGGGGGAGAGTGTTCATGCCTTCCTGAAAGGAAAACATTCGCGCGCGGTCTTTCGCTTTCTCTGCGCGCCGTTTTCGCTCGCGTGCTCCAAAAACTTGTCCCTTGATAAGACTGCCGTATTTTTTTTCAAGGGCATAAAGTTTCGGGAATGCCGCCTGCACGCTGAGTTCTTCAGGGTTTCCGGCAAACACGCCGGCAACAAAGGGGTTAATTGCATAATCAAGTATTTCCTGCCCAAGCCTGCGGATAACGAATTGTGCGACTGTTTCTTCCTGCTCAGATCGTCCGATAAATGGCTCCTTGAATAACCGAAATTTCCCAGCCAGAGACCAAAGTCGGGATTTCAAAAACTGTCCAGGAGTCATGGGGAGCGCGTGAAGCTCTCCGTTTCTTACGATGTACCGTTTATTCGAAACTTCGTTCGCGTAGACCACTTCATCCTGCAATCCGAGATCGTCAAACAAGGTTTGAAACAACGGCGTTGTCTCAAGCGCGCTGTTGGGACCGGTTTCGACCAACCAGCCGTTATCATGAATTGTCTGCATCGTTCCGCCGACCTGAGAATCTTTTTCAAGTACAAGTACGTCGCATCCTGCCTTGTGAAGCCACCAGGCTGTGGTAAGACCTGAAATCCCTCCGCCTATGATAACAACCTTCGGCATATTACTTCCTGAGATGTTGTACAACAAGGTCGGTTAAACATTGGATGAATTTCTTATTATCGATCAATGCCGGCATCGTCTCAAAACGCAGGACGCCCAGACTCTCCGCCTCTTCACGCGCTTCGATGTTAATTTCTGAGAGCGTCTCGATGTGCTCTGTGACAAACGCAATCGGGATAATGACAAGATGAGACGCGCCCTTCTGCGCAAGTTCTTCAATTGTGTGCGTAAGCGAGGGTTCGAGCCATTGTTGTGGTCCCACTTTACTCTGAAAGCAGAGGTGATGTGGAAGGTTCCACCCGCCTCGTTTCACAATCAGTTCATATGTCCGCTTGATATGTTCGGGATACGGGTCGCCCGCCCTTACGAATGAAAGAGGAATGCCATGCGCGCTGAACACGAATTGTACTTTTTTTCGCTCCTCATGCGGTATGCGCAAGAGCGCGGCGTTAATGTGTTCGACCATTGCTTCAATGTAGAGTGGGTGGTCGAAGTAACGTTCAACACGCTTGGTGGAAACTGGGCGGTAGCCCAAACGCTTTGAGATGCGGTCCCACTCGTTCATACTCGACCCGGTGGTTGCCTTTGAATAGTGCGGGTACAGGGGGAGCAATACAACCTCACGAGTCTTATTCTGAATAAGTTTCTTTACTACTGCCTCAGTCATAGGATGCCAGTAACGCATCGCGATATGTACGTCGACGTCATATGCCTGCCTTTGGAGTGACTGCTTGAGGCTTTCAGCCTGAAGTTGTGTTTGTTCAAGGATAGGGGATTTGCCGCCGATATTCCTGTAGAGGTTTTGAACTTTCGGCGTTCGGCGCGAGGAAACAATCCGCGCAAGCGCTTTCCTGAAAAGGAAAGCTCCTGGCAAATCGATAATATCAGGGTCGCAAAACAGATTGTATAAGAAAGGCTCGACAGCCTCAAGAGAATCGGGTCCGCCAAGCTGAAACAAAATAACAGCTGTTGTTGTGTTATTCATGACCCCGGCAGTATCCAGTTTTTTGGCGAGGTTATTGCCTCAAGGAGTTGTGCTTCGCGTGAACCGGGTACCGGTTGCATACGAGTGTCCCATGTTGCCATCGGCGGCAGAGACATCAAGATTGACTCGGTTCTGCCGTTTGTTTCGAGTCCGAACAGCGTTCCCCGGTCATAGATCAAATTGAACTCCACGTACCGCCCGCGGCGGTGGAGTTGCCATTGCCGCTCGGGCTCGCCCCAGGCATCGTTCATGCGGTTCTGTACGATGGGGATATAAGCGTCAAGAAATGTGTTACCGATTTTTTGAACGAAATCAAAGGAGTGTTCGGGTTGGTCGCGAAGATAGTCGAAGAAAATTCCTCCCGCGCCGCGCGCTTCGCGGCGGTGTTTGAGATAAAAATACTCGTCGCATGCTTTCTTAAAACGCGGGTAAAACGTTAGATCGTGTTGATCACAGACACGTTTGAGTGATGTGTGAAAATGGACAACGTCCTTCTCGTTCAGATAATAGGGCGTGAGATCCGTGCCCCCTCCAAACCACCTGTCGCCGTTCTCGAGTTCCAAATAGCGGAGATTGAAGTGAACGGTTGGAACCATCGGGCTGAGAGGGTGGAGGACAAGAGAAATGCCGGTGGCTTGAAACGGCTGTGACGCGACTCCGAGTCGCTCGGCTAATTTGTCGTTCAAATGTCCGCTGACATCGGAAAAATTCACCCCGCCCTTTTCAAACACGCCACCGTTCTCGATAACCCGTGTGTCGCCTCCGCCTCCCTGCGGGTGAGACCATCGGTCGCGAACGAAGGAGCCCCGCCCGTCCAGCTTTTCAAGAACGGAGCAGATTTTTTTCTGCGACTCTTGAAAGAAAGCAGAAGAGCGAGATTTGAGCGTTGAAATTTCTGATGTTGTTGGCGACATGCTATTGGTGATAAGAAACGCTGAATTTTTTCACTGCATTGACAAACACTTTCACATTCTCGACCGGTGTTGCCGGCAAAATGCCATGACCGAGATTAAAAATATGGCCGTTTCCTTTGCCGAATTTCTCCAAAATAGTACGGACTCCGCGTTCAATCCGTTCCGGCGGCGCAAAGAGCATGATGGGGTCTAGGTTCCCCTGCAAAGCAACTCGGCTCCCAACCGTGGTGCGCGCGTTGGCAATATCTGTTTTCCAATCTATGCTGACGACACTCGGCGCCATGTCCGCTATTTGCTCGAGCATGTGGCCGCAGTCCTTGCAAAACACTATTACCGGAGCGCCGTTCGTTCGCAACAGCGACAGGACTTGCGCGATGTAGCGAAGGGAGAATTCTTCAAACTCTTCCTTGCCGAGCAGTCCGCCCCACGTGTCAAAAATCTGGATTGCATCCGCGCCCGCTTCGATTTGCGCGTTCAGATACCCAGCGACAGAGCGGGCAAGCTTGTCAAGCAGTGTGTGCATGTCCTTCGGATAGGAGTACATGAATTCCTTTGCATAACGAAAATCTTTTGACCCCTTGCCTTCGACCATATAGGCGGCGAGCGTCCAGGGTGCTCCTGCGAAACCGATCAAGGGAACCCTGTTATGTAATTCTGCTTTCGTCATCCTGATGGCGTCCGTTACGAATTTCAGTTTGGAAGTGGGGTCGGGGACGGAAAGCGCATTGACCTCCTGCAACGAACGAATCGGAGCGGGGAATCTGGGTCCGCCCTTGCCTTCCTCGACGATTAACTGCATGCCCATCGCCTCAGGAACAACGAGGATATCAGAAAATATAATGGCGGCAT
>DATCJD010000186.1:0-4060 GCA_036507435.1 Bacteroidota bacterium | reverse complement strand
AACATCGGGCGGGGATATCATTCTCGAAAACATTACAGGCTCGATTGACGCAAAAACGTCCGGCGGAGATATCCGTGCGGAACTTATTCCGAGCGGAAAAGGCTCCAGCGAACTCGTCTCGGCGGGCGGCGATATTAAACTCTACATCCCCGAAAACGCTAAGGCAACGATTGAAGCAATTATCCGGGTAGACAGCCGGTGGGGCAGGTCGCGCAGTCGCCGGGATAAGTATGAAGTAAAATCCGATTTCAAGTCCGACACGTACGACGACGGCGAAGACGATATCCGGGCAACATATATCTTGAACGGCGGCGGAGAACGGATTACCCTGGAAACCGTAAACTCGAACATTGAGATTCGGAAGAAGAGGTAGTCAAAAAAGCAGTATCGTAGCAAACAAAGAACCGCACTACGGTGCGGTTCTTTGTTTTTGTGTACCAGGGATTTTCGTTTGAATCTCTACTTTTCTTCTTGTATGTTAAATACTTCTTCGCAACTGCGTCACATGTTTTTTGATACCTTCATTTTGCTATATAGGTGCTTATGAAGAGAGTCCTCGTATGTTTATTGATGCCTTGCGCACTGTGGGCGGGCAAGGGCGAAAAAAAGGTTGTTGCCGTGCGCACGGCCGTAGCGCCAAGGATTGACGGTGTGCTCAATGAATCTGTGTGGAGTTTGGCGCAGGCAGTGACCGATTTTACACAGCGTGACCCGAACGAAAGCGCCCCGGCGACGGAACGGACGGAAATCCGTATTCTCTATGACGACGAGGCGCTATACTTTGCTTGCATGATGTACGATTCCGACCCATCGAAGATCGTCGCCCGGCTTGCGCGCCGGGACGGTGATTTCGAATCCGACGCACTTGGCATCCACATTGACAGTTATCACGACCACCAGACAGCATTTTTCTTTCTGGTGAATGCCGCCGGTGTCAAGGTCGATATTCTGCAATACAACGACGCCCAGAATGAGGATGGTTCGTGGGACCCGGTATGGGATGTAGAAACGCGCATCACAGACGAAGGCTGGGTTGCCGAGATCAAAATTCCGTTCGCCATGCTTCGGTTTTCCGAACAAGCGGAAATGGAATGGGGTATTCAATTTATTCGGCATATTACCCGCAAACAAGAGGATGCATACTGGTCGTTGGTACGAAAGAGCGAAAGCGGCTTCGTCTCGAAATTCGGTCACCTCGTTGGAATAAAAGATATTCCTTCGCCGACCCATCTCGAAATCATCCCGTACGCGGTCAACACCAACCGGCTGCTCCCGAAATCGAATGCGTATCCCGATGGACGCGACCTTGGCGGCAACGCGGGCTTCGACTTGAAATTCCGCCCTTCGAGCTGGCTGACGATGGATGCGACGTTCAACCCGGATTTCGGCCAGGTGGAAGCCGACCCGGCTGTGCTGAACCTCTCAACGTTCGAAACGTTCTATCCGGAGAAGCGGCCCTTTTTTATTGAAGGCGTCCAGATTTTGAAGTTCACGACATTCGGCGATGAATTTGGTCCCGGTTTATTTTACTCGCGCCGTGTTGGCAAGTCGCTTCGCGCACAAGCACCGTCGGAGGGGGGATATTTTGAGGATGAGCCGCGGTTTGCGACGATTCTCGGCGCCGCGAAAATTTCCGGAAAGACTTCAAGCGGGCTTTCGTTAGGTGTCCTCGAAGCGGTGACGCAAGAGGAAAGAGTGACGTTTGTTGACTCGGCGAGCCAACGGTCCGACCGTGTTGTAGAACCGCTCGTGAATTACAGTCTCGTGAGGCTCAGGCAGGATTTCTGGGAGAACTCCAACGCCGGCATGATTGTCACGAGTGTGAACCGGGAAGACCGTGTACCTGCGATGACTGCGGGCGTTGATTGGAGGCTGAGGTTCATGGAAAACGAATACCAGATGAGCGGTTTTTTTGCCGGGTCGCGTACAACATTGGGGGGACCGCTGCAAGAGGGTACGGCGGGAAGATTTTCGTTCAATAAAATCGGAGGCAAACACTGGAGAGGATTTTTCTCAACCGATTTTACATCGAAAAAGTTTAATATCAATGACATGGGATTTTTCAGAAGGCCGAACGACTATGGGTATGTTGCCCAGGTACTGTACCGCGACGACGTGCCGGACGAGTGGAAACGGCAGTGGAACGCGAGCCTCTTCTTCCATGACCGGCTGACGTTTGACGATATCGTGCTATTTAGGCAGATTCAGGCGGCCGGGTATTTCCAACTTCATAATTTTTGGGAATTCGATCTTAGTATCCAACATGATTTTGGAGAGCACGACGATCGCGAAACTCGCGGAAACGGTTTGTTTCGAAAGCAGAAAGTGTGGCAAGCAAACTTCAAAATTGAGTCGGACTCGCGGCAACTTGTTGTTACAGAGTTATCCCTCGGAGTGGCGCAGGATTCTCGCTCGGCGACGTGGATCAACCCGCAAATAGCATTAGAACTAAAGCCGGCATCGTCTGTGACTATGCAGGTTTTTCTGGGGTATCAACATTACGAGAAACTCTTCGCGTGGGTCGCGAACGAACCAGACATTTCGCTCCCCACCGGAATGTACAGCATCTTTGCCGAACGAACGACAACGGAATGGGATCTGACGACGCGCGGAACGTTTGTCTTCACGCGCGACCTGACGCTGCAACTGTACCTCCAGCTCTTTTTTGCACAGGGCAAGTTTGAGAACTACCAGCGCAGGCTTGGAGAGGATAGCTATGGGCCTCTTGCGTACCAACAGCCCGATTTTAACGAGCTTTCGTTTAACTCGAATGTCGTGCTCAGGTGGGAGTATCTCCCCGGCAGCACGGCGTACCTTGTGTGGTCGCAGGCGCGAAAGGGGAACTACGGGCGGTACGACACGCCATTCTGGGATAACTTCTCGAATACCTTTTCATTGCCGATGGAAAACGTTTTGCTGTTGAAAGTGAGTTACTGGTGGAGCATGTAGTGGAGCCGCGAGAACTGAAAAAGGGAGCCGAACTGCAATTGCATATCGCCGATGCCGCGTTTGAGGGCAAAACCGTCAGTCGTTTAGACGGGTTTGTTATTTTTATCGAAGGAGGTGTGCCTGGCGATCTGGTGACCGCTCGAATCACAAAAGTGAAGAAAGCGTACGGCGAAGCTCGTGTCGTGCGCATCGAGGAACCTTCGTCGTTGCGCGTAGACCCGCAGTGCGCATACTTCGGAACGTGCGGCGGTTGTAAATGGCAGAATGTTGGATACCCTACACAGCTTCAGTTCAAGCAACAGCATGTTGTCGACGCATTTGAACGCATCGGCGGATTTTCAAATCTTCCGATGCTCCCGATTATCGGCTCGGAGGAAATATACTTCTACCGCAACAAAATGGAGTATTCGTTTTCAGACCAGCAGTGGTTGGACGAAGCAAGTCATTCTGAGCAAGTGCAACGAGCAAAGAATCCCGTCGATGATGGGATGCTTCGCTCCGCTCAGCTTGACAGCAATAAATCCGAAATTTTTCTGGGTCTTCACGTTCCCCAACGCTATGATAAAGTGCTGGATATTACCGAATGCCACCTTCAGTCTCAAGTTTCCAACCGTATTCTCAATGCGACACGCTCTTTTGCTCGCGAAAGCAAACTTCCCGTATACGACTCAGATTCAAACGCCGGATACTTCCGCTTCCTTGTCATTCGGCAAAGCACCCGCACACACGAAGTGATGGTGAACCTCGTAACGTTTGAGGACAAGCCTGATGTGATGACACGGTACACCCGTGCACTGCAATCTGTCGTTCCGGAAGTCACAACGATCGTGAATACGGTGAATGCTAAAAAAGCTCAAATTGCGTTTGGAGAAGTAGAAAAGATTTACCTCGGTGAGGGAGTCATTCACGAGCGGCTGGGAACGCATGTGTTTACCATTTCAGCGAGTTCATTTTTTCAAACGAACACGGCGCAAGCGGAACGGCTGTACGGCGTTGCAACATTGTTTGCCGATGTGAAGCCGAGCGAGGTCGTGTGGGATTTGTATTCCGGAACCGGGTCTATCGCGCTGGTTGTTTCTGGTTCAGCGAAAGAAATCGTAGGGATCGAATC
>DATCJD010000185.1:0-5161 GCA_036507435.1 Bacteroidota bacterium | reverse complement strand
CAATACGCCGCCGCCGTGAAAATGTACCAGAACGCGCTCAAAAAAGGACCGGACACAGACCAGCTTGCCACCGGGCTGTACGGGATTGTAGAATCCTATTATGATATGGAACAATACGAGCAGGCGGTTGAAACCGCGCTCGTGCTTGTGACGCTTCAGCCGAAGCGCGAAACGTCGCTCATCCCGCACGGGTATTACAGGCTCGGACAGGCGTACGCGAAGTTAGGTAGAGTGAATGAAGCCCGCGCGGCGTTCGAGGCGGTTGACCGGTACGATAATTACGACAACCAGTCGCGATTGGAATCGCGTGTGGAGCAGGAGTTACAAAAGCTCAGCGCGGTGAATTAAAAAACCTAATGCGAAGGTCGACAGACTCCGTCGAACTCTGACGAGCGTCCTCGCCGAGCAACGAGGGAGCTATATGCAGAAGTATCCACGAAGAGGCACGAAAAGGCACACAGTTGTTGTAGGGGCACGACGTGTCGTGCCCTGTATATATATTCGGTAGGTCAGACATTTGGCGAAGCCATCGCTTCGTGACCTGTCTGACGATTCTATAATGTAAAACGACAGGCAGGTCGACAGACTTCGTCGAACTCTGACGAGAATGCCTGTCCCACTTTTCCGGCTGTGGTTCGGTTGTTATTCTGTACGTTTTCCCCCGTTTGCATCCCTCCCAAATCTTTCGTTCATTGCCGTTCCACATTTGAGTATAAACCCTTGCACATTTACGAGACGTAGCGAGCTATGTCTCTACACGTACAATAAGGAGAGTTCCCATGAAACGCATACTTGTGTTCCTGAGCCTGTTGGTTGTTGTCGCCGGTGTTTCGGCTATATCGCAACAGCCGCCGGTCGTTGACCGGGAGCTGTTTTTCGGCGACCCGGAAATTTCCTTCGCAGAGTTATCGAACGACGGGAAATATATTTCGTTCATCAAGCCGTATAACGGCGTCCGCAACATCTGGGTGAAGGAACGCAACGCGCCGTTCGAAAGCGCCCGCCCGTTGACGGCGGATACCACCCGTCCGGTGACCAGATCCTTCTGGTCCCGCGACAGCAAGTATATTCTCTACACGCAGGATAAGGGCGGCGACGAGAATTTCCGCGTGTATTCGGTCGACCCGAACGCCACGGGCAGTCCCGTGCCGCCTTCTAACGACCTGACGCCGGTGGAGAAAGTTCGTGTCATGATCATTGACGTGCCGAAGAATACCCCGAACGAGATCCTCATCGGCATTAACGACCGCCGCGCCGACCTGCACGATGTGTACCGGCTGAATGTTACGACCGGCGAACGGAAGCTCGTGCGCAAGAACGACAGCAACGTGGCGGGCTGGCTTGCAGACCTGAACGGGACGCTCCGGCTCGGCGTGCGCATTAATTCCGCGGGCGGGACGGACATTCTGCGCGTCGACCCGGATACGCTCGTGGTCATATACTCGGTGACGGCTGATGAATCGGTGGACCCGTCACGGTTTACACCCGACGGCAAAAAAGTGTATATCGTGACGAACAAAGGTGATAAGCTCGACAAAACGCAATTAGAACTCTTTGACCTTGCTACCGGCAATACTGAAGTAGTGGACAAAGACCCGTTGAATGAAGTCGATTTAGGCAACGTGGCTTTTTCCGACGTCACGAACGAACTGCTGGCGACGTTCTACGTCGGCGACCGTGTGCGTGTGTATCCGAAGCAGAAAAAATTCGGCGAGGACTGGGCGAAGATGAAGAAAACTCTCCCGGACGGCGAAGTATCGCTCGCCGGCATGACCGAAGATGAAACGGTTTGGATGGTGACAGTCTCCAGCGACGTTGACCCGGGTTCGCGTTACATTTACGACACGAAGACGGACAAAGCAGAGTTGGTGTACCAATCGCGCCCTAACCTGCCATCCAAAGACCTCTCGCCGATGAAGCCCGCGACCTATACCGCGCGGGACGGCATGACTATTCACGGGTACCTGACATTACCGAAGGGCTTGCCCGGGAAGAATCTCCCGACGGTAATGGTGATCCACGGCGGGCCTTGGGCACGGGATACGTGGGGCTACGACGCCGAAGCGCAGTTCCTCGCCAACCGCGGCTATGCGGTGTTCCAGCCGAACTTCCGCGGTTCTACCGGCTACGGAAAAAAATATCTCAACGCCGGCAACAAGCAATGGGGCACCGGCTCGATGCAGCACGACATCACCGATGCGGTACAGTATCTTATTAGAGAAGGCGTCGCCGACGCGAAACGCGTGGCGATTTACGGCGGTTCGTACGGAGGCTATGCAACGCTTGCGGGGCTTGCCTTCACGCCGGACCTGTATGCGGCTGGAATTTCCTACGTCGGTCCCTCGAACATTATCACCCTGCTGAATTCCATCCCGCCGTACTGGGCGCCGGTGAAGAAAATTTTTGCCGTGCGGGTCGGCGATTTGGAAGACCCGAAAGAACTGAAGATGCTCGAAGCGCAATCGCCTTTGAACTCCGCGAAGAACATTAAAGCGCCGCTCTTGGTGGTGCAGGGAGCGAACGACCCGCGCGTGAAGAAGGCGGAATCCGACCAGATCGTCGTCGCCATGCGCGAGTTGGGCAGGGGAGTGGAATATATCGTCGCGCCGGATGAAGGTCACGGTTTCGCCGGGCGGGATAACCGCATGGCGCACTACACGGCGATGGAGCGGTTCTTCTCAAAGCATTTGGGCGGACGACATCAGGAATCAGTAACGCCGGAAGTGCAGAAAAAGCTCGCCGCGCTTACAGTGGATATTAGGACTGTAACGTTGCCGGAGAAGCCCGCTACGGGCGGAGCGGTATCCGTGATGACGGCGTTCAAAGGCTCGATGCTGAAACCCTATACGGCAAATTATTCGACGAAAATCAATGCGATGGGTCAGGAATTGACGGTCTCGTCGACGCGCACGGTTTCTGAAGCACAGTCGGGCGGAAAGAATGTGTGGCGCATCATCGATGTCGGGAGCAGTCCCAGGGGCAATGCGATAGATACACTCGATCTTGATGCGGCGACACTTTTGCCGATTCGCCGCGCAGGACATCAGGGTATGGCGACGATGTGGTTCACGTTCAAATCCGACGGCGTTGAAGGAAAAATAGTCGCGGGACCGCAAGAGATGCCGGTCAACGCCAAGCTTGCGGGTCCGGTTCTTTCCGACGGCGCGGGTATTGAAATTCCGTTAAGCACGCTTCCTCTTGCCGAAGGCTACACCGGGACGTATGAAGCGTTTGATATGATGCAAGCGAAAAGCAAGAAGATGTCTCTGAAGGTTGTCGGCTCTGAGAACGTCACAGTTCCCGCCGGTACGTTCGACACATTCAAGGTTGAGATAACCCCGACGGACGGCGAGGCGGGAGGCTCGACGCTGTGGATTTCCAAGGATAGCCGCCGCACGGTGAAATCCGAAGTGCAGTTACCGCCACAAATGGGCGGCGGCAAGGCGCTGGGCGAGATGTTGAAGTAAGTTGACAAACCTGCGGGATATCGGAAACCTCGCAGGTTTTTTATTCCATGAATGGGTTACAGAGTTTACGTAGCGGCACGACGTGTCGTGCCCGAAAGATGTACTACTGTCTAACCCGAAGTCTGACTACCTTCGCGTTGGTATTGTTCATGGAATCGGTCACGGAATGGTCCGTGACCGCCTTGTCAATTTACAACAGCTCGGCGGGGACGCCTTCGCATTAGTATTTTTGAATAACACAGAACCACACTTTCTCGTGTGGTTCTGACATTTTTAGGCATATTGCTTCTTTGCGCAAACTTTGCTTCTTTCTTGTGTGTAAAAAACAACCGGAGCGCCGTGGATACCATTCTGCTTGTCGATGACGACCTATCAATGTTGTATCTCACCGAAACCTTTTTAAAGGATTCAGGTTATCGCGTCATAACGGCAAAAGACGGGCTTGAAGCGCAGGAATTTCTCTCCACGACTAAAGAAGAAATAGCCACGATTGTTCTTGATTGGACGATGCCAGGCATGACCGGTATTGAGGTGCTGAAATGGCTCAAACAACAAGAGAAGCTTGAGCATATCCCGGTCGTGATGTTGACGGGAATGGCAAGTCCGGAACATATCCGACAGGGAATAGAAGAGGGCGCGTTTTATTATCTCGTGAAGCCTGCGGACACGAAGATTATTACGTCGATTGTTCAGGCGGCTGTTGCGGACTTCCGGCTCAGCCGGCAACTCAGCACACAGGTTCAGGAGGGCGAGAATCCGTTTCGGAATCTTCAAGAGGGCGTGTTCCGGTTCCGGTCACTTTCGGACGGAGAATACCTCGCTGTCAGGATAGCCAATACCACCGGCTCGCCTCAGTATGTCGTCGGCATTACCGAAATCATCACGAACGCCATCGAGCATGGGAATTTAGGCATCTCGTACCGCGAAAAATCGGAGTTAATCGAAAAGGGCATGTGGCTGAAGGAAATCGAGCGACGCGTGGAATTGCCCGAGAACGTCAACAAGTACGTGCAGGTGACCTTCAAACGATACCCCGACCACCTTACACTGCTGATAGAAGACCAAGGTCCCGGCTTCGAATGGAAACAGTACATGCTCATGGACGAGGTGCGTGTTTTCGATAACCACGGCAGAGGCATTGCCATCACCAACAAGTACCTCAAGGTGGAATTTCAGGGCAAGGGGAATAAAGTGTTGTTGACAATACCGGTGTAGAAAATTTACCTCCCCCATATCCCCCTCACTGAGGGGGACAAAAGGGGGAGGTTTTTTCTTGATTGGTAGCGGCACGTTGCGACGTGCCCCTACAAGATACGTACCACTTTTGATGTATGATTCTGTAAGGGCACGGCATGCCGTGCCCCTACGGGATTATTCATTTCTTATTTTTCTGCGTTTGGTAATTCTGGTACTGGATCGCCTTTTTCGCCCGCTTCGTATCACTGCTGTCCTTCAGAAGTTGCTCGAATTTATCCAGTTCCGTTGCCTGCCGGCGTAAGTCGCCCGAAGCCGCTCCTTGTGCTGATGCGGCAGGCGACGCCATCAACATCGACTTTGCTTCGCGCAGTTCGTTTGCGGCGTCGTCCATTCTACCCTCGTCGACTGCTTGCATGGCGTGCTCGACGCGGCGTGTGGAAACGGCGATGTCGGCTTTCGACTGCGCTTCCATATCGCGGTTCTTTTCGATGACCACG
>DATCJD010000184.1:0-15135 GCA_036507435.1 Bacteroidota bacterium | reverse complement strand
GTATACTTCTCCCGTTTCCTTTAATGCGGAATTATCGTCTGTGGCGACGCTTTCGATAGCTCGCGAGGATGTTGACCTTCTGCGGAGATTGCTCGAAAAATCGAATGCGCCCGGCGTCGCGAAGGATGTCAGAATCCGCGTTGCTGTCAAAAACACGACAGGCTCGGCGTTTTTAGCAAACAATGTCGTTGGAGAAATTCGGGGAAGTGAGAAGCCGGAAGAAGTTATTCTCCTCGGGGCTCACTTGGATTCGAACGACCTCGGTCCCGGCGCGCTGGATAACGCGGCGGGATGCGCGGCTCTGCTTGAGACCGCCCGTGCTATTAAAACTCTCGGCTTACAGCCGAAGCGGACGATTCGATTCGTTTTCTTCATGGGCGAAGAAGAAGGGATGATCGGTTCGACGGAGTACGTGAAACGGCATTATGCGGACATGGACAATATCGTTGCGAACCTGAATATGGATATAGGCGCAGGGAAGCCGTTGGGCTGGTTCTCGATGGGCAGAACCGACCTCGACCCGGAAATTCGCGCGCTCATGCAACCCCTTGGGTATCATCCCGACAGCGTCGTAATTGTCAACGCCGCATTTGCGGCGACGGACAATGCGGCGTTCATGGCGGCGGGCGTGCCGAATCTCGTCATGTTGCAGGACGACGCTTCGTATTTTCCGGTGCACCACACAGCGGCTGATACGCCGGATAAAATCGTGCGCGGGGATTTTGCTGAGTGTGTTACGACTCTTGCGATGACCGCCTATCTTATGGCGAGTCAAGACCAGCGTTTCGGAAGGCGGTTGACGCAACCGGAAATTGAAGAAATGATACGCACGTCGAACATCGAATACCAGTGGCGTGCGGCGAATATTTGGCCCCTGCAATGAGCAGTAGTTCGTGCAAGACCTATCACATCATTTGGGAGACAGTACGGCATATTCCTAAAGGTAACGTTGCGACATACGGAGAAGTGGCGGAGCAGAGCGGATTTCCGCGCCACGCGCGGCTGGTAGGCTATGCGCTTCATAACCTGCCGTCGAAATCGAACATCCCCTGGCACCGCGTCATCAATGCACGAGGGGAAATTTCCTTGCGGACTACGGGAGAGAATCATTCAAAACAACGCAGGCTATTGGAAATAGAGGGAGTACAGTTTAAAGGTAACAAAGTTGATTTGAAGAAGTATGGCTGGTTAAGAAGGTTACGGAAATGAACTAAGGAGACAACAATGGAAATGCGAATAGAAAAAGATTCACTCGGCGACCGGAAGATACCCAAAGATGCGTACTACGGCGTACAGACAGACCGCGCACTGGAGAATTTTCCGATCAGCGGGTTAAAACCGAAGCCGTCTTATGTCGATGCGACAATTCACATTAAACGAGCGGCGGCGGTAGTCAATAAAGACCTTGGCTTGCTCGATGCAAAAATATCCGATGCAATCGTCAAGGCGGCTGATGAAATTTTAGGCGGCAAGTTGAGAGAATGGTTTGTGGTAGATGTGTATCAAGCGGGAGCGGGCACCTCTCACAATATGAATTGCAACGAAGTGCTTGCCAATCGCGCAATTGAAATTCTCGGCGGACAAAAAGGCGATTACAAGACCGTCAGCCCTAACGACCATGTGAATATGGCGCAGTCGACGAACGACGTCTGCCCGACTGCGATTCGTGTCGGCGCGCTGTTGGAGTTGCGAAAACTCCTTCCTGTGATTGAGAATCTTGAAAAGGCTCTTCTGCAGAAGGGGAAGGAATTCGACAGTATTGTGAAATCCGGCAGGACGCATCTCATGGACGCAGTGCCGGTTCGGCTGGGGCAGGAATTTACGGCGTACGGGATGAACATCCGAAAGCACCGCAAAGCGATTGAGCAAGCCGCGCAGACTTGTAAAGAGCTTGGCATCGGCGGAACGGCGACAGGGACAGGCTTGAACGCGCATCCCCAGTATCGTCCTAAGATGGTCGAACAGCTGACAAAGCAGACGGGTATTCAGTTCAAGATGGCGGAGGATTATTTTGAGTCCATGCAAAGCCTGCGCCCGATGGTGGAGCTTTCTAACGCGCTCCGGAACTTCGCTCAGGATTACTCCCGTATCGCGAACGACATCCGCCTGCTCGGTTCGGGTCCGAAGACGGGGTTGCAGGAAATTTTTCTGCCCGCCGTACAGCCTGGTTCGTCCATTATGCCGGGGAAGGTGAACCCCTCGATGGCGGAAATGGTCAATCAAGTGTGTTATCAGGTTATCGGCTGTGATGTAACGGTTTTCATGTCGGCTCAGGCGGGGCAGTTGGAATTGAATGTTATGATGCCTGTGGTGTCGTTTAATCTCCTGCACGAAATAGAAATTCTCCGCACCGCGACCGAAGTGTTTATTAAATTCTGTGTCGTTGGAATTACGGCGAATGCCGAGCGTTGCCAATACTACGCCGAGAATAGTACAAGCGTTGTGACGGTGCTTAACCCGCACATCGGTTATATGGCGGCGGCGGAAATTGCGAAAGAATATATCAAATCAGGCAAGCCGATTCGAGACCTGGTGTTGGAGAAGGGGTTACTGACGAAAGAACAGTTGGATAAGGTATTCGATTTGAAAGGCATGACCGAACCGGGGATACATAAGTAAAGCCTTCTGAGTAATCCTAAATAATTAGGTAGCCGCAGGCTTCAGCCTGCGAAATTATTCGAAAAACGCAACCTATCCCAAAGGGATGCCTTCGGCAAAGGTTGCGGCTACCCGTACGTACATGATTTTTCAGAAGTCTCAAGTAATGACTCAATACGGAATGAAAGTTCAAGAGGTGTACCATGAAAATAGGAATAGTCGGTTGCGGATTTGTCGGTTCGACAGCCGCGTACGCTCTTATCATGCGCGGCGTCGGCCGCGAGGTGGTGCTTGTCGATGCCAACGCCGCTCGTGCGGCGGCTGAGGCGGACGACTTGTTCCATGCGGTTCCGTTTGCAAACCCGTTAGAAGTCTACTCTGGAGAATTCAAAGATCTGAAGGGATGCCGTGTGGTGATTATTGCCGCGGGGAGCAATCAAAAGCCGGGCGAAACACGGCTTCAACTGCTCGGCCGAAACGCGGCGATCTTCCACGAAATCGTTCCCAAGATTCTCGACAACGCTCCGGATGCGGTCATTGTCGTAGCGACCAATCCGGTTGATGTGATGACACATGTGACGGCTCGCTTTGTCGCAGAGCGGGGTGTGGCGAGCACTCGTGTTATCGGTTCCGGTACGACGCTTGACACCGCCCGGTTTCGCGCGTTGCTCAGCAGGCAATTAGGCGTTGATGCGCGGCATGTGCACGGGTACGTGCTTGGCGAGCACGGAGATTCGGAAGTCCTGACCTGGTCGTTGGCTTCAGTCGCCGGCATGCCGCTGGAAGAATTTTGCCGCCAGCGACATACCGTGCTGGATGAGCCGGCGAAGAACCAAATTGACGAGCGAGTTCGGCGGGCGGCTTATTCGATCATTGCCGGGAAGGGTGCAACCTACTACGGCATCGGCAGCGCTATTGCACGCATTGTTGATACAATTTTGAAGGACCAACGTTCGATTCTGACCGTCTGTACACCCGTTGCAGACGTGTTCGGCATAAAGAATGTAACTGTTTCATTGCCCCATTTGGTCGGTGGCGACGGGGTATTGGCGACGTTCCCCCCGCCGTTGAACGCGGCTGAGCAGAAACTGCTGACCGCAAGCGCCGAACTGGTCGCGAATGTTATTCATAATTTGAAATTGGAATGATTCTTCAGTACATAAAGGCCCATGACAGAAGAATCATCTCAACGCGGTGAACGCTCGCCCGAAGCGTTACTGCTGGTTGTTGTATTTATTTGGGCGTCAAATTTTCCCATTGCGAAATACGCAATCGGCGGGCTGGATGTTTTTCTATTTAACGCGATTCGTTTCGTTGTTGCCTTTGTCATTTTTGCGGCACTCTTTCGAGTACTTGGGGGGTGGAGAACGGTTGAACGTGCCGACTGGCGTACGATGGCAGGTGTTGGATTCCTCGCGCATGTTGTATACCAATTAGCATTTATTTTTGGGCTGAAATATACGACGGCAGGGAATTCCGCACTGTTGCTTTCCACCACTCCATTGTGGACTGCATTTTTCAACGCAAAATTGTACAACGAGGTTATCAAACGACAAGTTTGGTTGGGGATGGCTATGTCGCTTGCCGGCATCACCTTTATCATTATCGGAAGCGGGAGGAGGATTGCGTTCGGCGATAGCGCCATCTGGGGCGATCTGCTGACACTTGTTGCGGCAATGCTGTGGGCGTTAAGCACGAATTTGCAGAAGCCCCTGCTCGCAAAGTACTCAAGCATGCAACTCTCAGTTGTGATGATAGGAGTTGGGGCAGTGGCGCATACGTTGATTTCTGTGCCGGATGCGTTGTCGTTGCAATGGGAAAGCCTTCACCCAATGTATTATGCGGCTGGCATCGTTTCCGGTGCGCTGACAATCGGCGTCGCCAATGTTCTCTGGTCGTACGGCGTGAAGCGGTTAGGTCCGAGCAGGACAGCGAATTTTAGCAATCTGGTGCCAGTGCTGGCATTTATTTTTTCATATCTTACCCTGAATGAGCCGGTCTCACTGCTTCAGGTTGTAGGGGGTGCAATTACCGTCACGGGAATTTGGGTTGCTCGAAGGTAGCGGAAAGAGACGTCATGAAACGAACAAGAGTATATATTGGCTTGTTGTGTTTTGTAGTGTTGGCGAACTCACTGCATAGTCAAGTTGACCCTAAGGCAATCATAGTGGGGAAAGTGGCTGATGCCGAGACAGGAGAAGGTTTACCAAACGTCAATGTGTTCCTCGACGGAACGACACTTGGCGTTGCAAGTGATAAGGATGGTTTTTTTGTTATCAGGAATGTTCCGCGCGGTGCGTACGAGCTTGTTGTTTCGATGGTGGGCTATGAGCGTCAAGTAATAAATCTTCAGATGTTTGAAGTGAAAGACCGGGAGATTTCTGTCAAGCTCAAATCCCAAGCTATTCAAACTGCGACAATCGAAGTTACGGCGAAAGACCCGATTAAGTGGAGGCGGAATCTCGAACGGTTTCAGAAGGAATTTTTAGGTGAAACGCGCAATGCAAAGGAGTGCATGATTCTGAACCCGGAAGTACTTGAGTTTCGTACTGAGCCGGATGAAAATGTATTTAGTGCTTTTTCTACTGTGCCGCTGAAGGTAGAAAACCATGCACTTGGCTATCACATGACGTTCTATTGGCAAGAGTTTCGTCTTGAAAAGGGTATTCTTGAGTTCAAGGCATTTACGAAGTTAGAAGAGTTATCGGCTACCAGCGAGGATGAACATAGGCGATGGCTTGATAATCGAAAAAAATCTTATCTCGGGTCCAGGCAACATTTTCTTTCGACAATAGCACGTGGAACTTTTCGAGACGAAGGCTTTGAGATTTATTCTATGGAATCGTTTGACCGGTCTGAGCGAGTCATAGAACGCTCACAACGGGTAGAAGATGTAACACCCTATGTCAGAAACACCGATGAAGACTTTCAAAAAAAACTTTCGTTTGAAAATTACTGGCAGGTCGTCTTCAAGCGAGAACCGCCGGATCAAAGTTATCGTTTTGCTTTCCATCATCAAGATATTCGCACCAAGTGGCAAATTTCTTGGATCACTGCCGACTCTATGCCAATTATTTTTTATACATCGGGTGAACTTGAAAATCCTTATGCGCTTCTAGTATACGGTTACTGGGCATTTCGACGTATAGCAGAATTTTTACCGTTAGACTACGAATCGTCATAGTCAGAGATATATTATTAAAACATTGAACCCTGCCTTATTTATCTATTGAATGTACTGGATAAGAATGAAAAGGTTGCGATTTTTCACTCTGTATGTTGTTTTTCAACTGGCATATCAGCTATATAGTCAGACTCCCAGAAACGATGCCGTCATCAATCATCGACCAGACTATCAAGCATCAATTGCAGGCAGAGTTGTCGATGCCTCCAACGGGGCAGGCTTACCCAACGTCAATGTGTTCCTCGACGGAACGACACTTGGCGTTGCAAGTGATAAGGACGGTTTTTTTGTTATCCGGAATGTCCCGCGTGGCGCGTACGAGCTTGTTGTTTCGATGGTGGGTTATGAGCGACAGGTGGTCAAGCTGGAGGTTTTCGAAGATAAGAACTATGAGTTGACTGTGAATCTCAAACCGATAGCCATCGAAATCGGGACGGTCGAGGTAACGGCGAAAGACCCCGTCGAGTGGAAGAAAAATTTCGAAGAATTCCGTAAGAAATTTTTAGGAGAAACGAAGAACGCGGAGGCATGTGTTATCCAAAACCCTGAGGTTTTGAATTTCCGCACCAACGGAGATCTTTTGGAGATTGCGTACCATGTCCCTCTTTTCGTCGAGAACCGCGCATTGGGTTATAGAATCGAATTCCTGCTTGAGCAATTTCGCAGTGATGGTGTGATGCTCCAGTATAGTGCGAAAACACGATTTGAGGATATACAGCCGACGGGTGAGGATGAATACAGGCAATGGCAAGAAAATCGCAAGCGGGCGTATGCTGGGTCGTGTAAGCATTTTCTGACAGCATTGATAAAGGGGACAAGTTATGAAGAGGGGTTCAGAGTGCAAAGTGTGCCCAGTCTACGGTTACGAACGAATTTTCATCGGTCTTTAGACCTTGCGAAATTAGTTCATGATACCAGATACGGTTTTCAGAAGAAGTTATCATTTGCGGATTTTCTTGAAATTACATATCTGCTTGAACCCGCCGAGCCTGCTTTTCAATTCGCGGTGAATGCTCAAGGTCGTACGTTGAGCAGACAAGTCTCGTGGTTGCAAATGAACCGACTTACAGTGCTTATCGACGCCAACGGGAATATTCTTGAACCGTTTTCGCTCAAGAAAGCCGGATACTGGGCGTTCGAGCGTATTGCAGATTTACTCCCAACTGATTATGTTCCCGAGTAGAGAAAAGGTGTGCTTTCTCTCCTGTTGAGAATAAAAAATTATTGCTCCCCGCTGGCTTTTTCAGTATATTGTCCTCTTGGTATTGCTGGCGTAGCTCAGCGGTAGAGCAGCGGTTTCGTAAACCGCAGGTCATCGGTTCAAATCCGATCGCCAGCTCAATAGCAGGTCACCCCGCACAGCGGGGTCGCCAGCTCAATAGCAGGTCACCCCGCACAGCGGGGTCGCCAGCTCTTGATAGCAGGTCACCCCGCACAGCGGGGTCGCCAGCTCATACATTTGAACTTCAATTGACTATCTTGCAACGCACTGAACAGAAAGGTATGCAATGAACGAAGGCACGATTGTCCAGATCATTGGTCCCGTTGTGGATATCGAATTTTCGAACGGGAAACTCCCTTCGATAATGAACGCCGTAAAAATTCCGCGCACCAGCGCTGAAGGCGTGGAGGAAGAGTTGGTTGTGGAAGTCCAGCAACAGTTGGGCGAAGACCGCGTGCGTACGGTCGCGATGGATTCCACGGACGGCTTAACGCGCGGCATGAAGGCGATTGATACGGGTAGCCCGATCAGCGTTCCCGTAGGTCCCAAAGTTCTTGGGCGTTTAATCGACGTTCTTGGGAAAGGAATCGACGGACTCGGCAAGATCGAGTCGCAAAAGTTGTATCCCATTCACCGGCCTGCGCCGTCATTTGACCAGCTTTCAACACAAAAGGAAATTTTGGAAACAGGCATCAAAGTTATCGACCTTCTCGAGCCATATACGAAAGGCGGTAAGACCGGACTGTTCGGGGGAGCAGGAGTAGGGAAGACCGTTATCATTCAGGAATTAATCCATAACATTGCTACGCACCACGGAGGATATTCCGTGTTCGGCGGCGTAGGCGAGCGAACGCGTGAGGGCAACGACCTCTGGCTTGAGATGAAAGAATCCGGCGTGCTGGATAAAACCGCGCTCGTGTTCGGACAAATGAACGAGCCGCCGGGTGCACGTCAACGCGTGGCGTTGACTGCGCTCACGATGGCGGAGTACTTCCGCGATGAAGAAGGCAAAGACGTGTTGTTGTTCATCGACAATATTTTCCGGTTTGTGCAAGCCGGTTCCGAGGTATCGGCGCTCTTAGGCCGTATGCCTTCTGCTGTCGGTTATCAACCCACACTCGGTACCGAGATGGGCGAATTGCAGGAGCGAATCACATCCACGAAAAAAGGGTCCATCACTTCCGTGCAGGCGATTTATGTACCCGCGGACGATTTGACCGACCCCGCGCCGGCGACGACATTCAGCCATTTAGATGCAACGACGGTTTTGAGCCGCCAGATTTCCGAATTAGGCATTTATCCGGCTGTAGACCCGCTGGATTCGACTTCCCGTATTCTTGAACCGGGTGTTGTGGGCGAGGAACATTACTATGTTGCGAAGCGCGTAAAAGAAATCTTGCAGACTTACAAGGACTTGCAAGATATCATCAACATTCTTGGCATGGACGAGTTATCGGACGAAGATAAAGTAACGGTTGCCCGCGCGCGGAAGATTCAAAAATTCCTCTCTCAGCCATTTTTTGTCGCGGAGCAATTTACAAGCCGGCCCGGCAAATACGTGAAGCTCGAGGACACCATCCGTAGTTTCAAAGGCATTATCGAGGGGCAGTATGACGACATTCCCGAAAATGCTTTTTACATGGTTGGCGCTATTGAAGAAGCGATCGAAAATGCCAAGAAGATGAAGGCGGCGTAACATGGCGGAGAAAACATTCCATCTTGAAATTGTTACCCCCCGCAAAATTATTTTCAGCGCGGAAGTGGAAAGTTTCAGCGCTCCGGGCGTTGTGGGCGGATTTCAAGTGCTGAAAAGCCACGCTCCCTTGCTCTCCTCTATTCAGATAGGCGAGGTGAAGGTGATCGATACCGCCGGGAAAGAAAGCCGGTACGCTACGAGCGGCGGCTTTGTGGAGGTACATGAGAATAAAGTTGTGATGCTCGCCGAAACTGCAGAACGGGTAGATGAAATAGATGCCCAACGCGCTCAACAGTCACGTGACAGGGCTCAAAAAAGATTGACAGAAAAGAGACCGGATACGGATGTTGAGCGAGCGCGAGTTTCGCTTGCCCGTGCGTTGAACCGTCTCAAGGTCATAGGACATGCGGAAACTGCTAAACTTCAGGGAGTATAGCTTCTTTCAAATTAGAATGATGACGAACAACCCGCCACATGAATATGGCGGGTTTTTGTTTTTCTATGACTAAATGGAACACTTTGACTTTGCGCACTCTTACGCATATATTCGCTACGTATATTTCGACGCCTCATGTATCATTTGTCAACGTATAAGCCACAGTCGTCGGGGAGGGATGGAGTTTTCCCCCCGTTTCTCCTCGTTATTTCTTTTCAACGTGCGTACCCATACGTAAAGGTGCATCCATGATGCTTTGGAAATGGCTCTTCTTGTTTGTAGCGCTGGTGCTGTTGCACGGTGCAACTGCGCTCTCCCAAACTCAAATTCCTTCCCGTATTACGGAATCGTTCGACCTAAACGACCTGAGTCAGGACGAAGGAAAGGTAGCGGGGATTGTCAGACGGTTTACCGCGGATCGCGGCGGCATGAACCGGTTCCATTCTGCGCCCTACTCTCCCGTCAGAAGGTCACGCTTCAAGCAATTTTACACTGAGTGGCTCGATGTGCTTCGGCAACTCAATTTTGACAGTCTTACACAACAGGAAAAAGTGGATTATGTGTTGTTCAAAGTCCAGTTAGAGTATGAATTGCGCCAACTCGATATCGAAGAGAAGCGGTTCGCTGAGATGGAAACACTGCTCCCGTTTGCTTTGAGTTTAATCGAATTAGAAGATTCCCGCCGACTGTTGCTTCCGGTTGACCCGCCAAAGATTGCTGAACTGCTCACCGGGCTTAACAAGAAAATTCAGGACACAAAAAAATCTCTTGATGCCGCCTTAAGGTCAGAGACGAAGACAAAACCGGTGTCAATAAAGAAAGCCGTAGCTAATCGTGCGGTGGACGCCGTAGCGTCCTTGCGGACAATGCTGAAAAACTGGTACGGTTTTCATACCGGCTATGACCCGAATTTCACATGGTGGGTGGGTGAGCCGTATAAATCCATCGACGCGTCTTTGCAGGAGTATGGGACATTTCTGAGGGAAAAAATCGTTGGTGTTCGAGCGGATGATAATACGACTATTGTCGGCGACCCGATTGGGCGCGACGCGCTCATGGTCGAATTGGCTTCCGAACTCATCGCCTATACTCCCGAGGAACTGATTGCATTGGCACAAAAAGAAATGCAATGGTGCGAGCAAGAGATGGTCAAAGCATCACGTGAGCTTGGATACGGAGACGATTGGCATAAGGCGTTGGAGCATGTCAAAAAAACCTACGTGGAGCCGGGGAAGCAACCGGAGTTGGTTCGCGAGCTTGCGCATGAAGCCATCGAGTTTGTAGAACAGAATAACCTTGTGACAGTCCCGACGCTTGCGAATCAGGTCTGGCGCATGGAAATGATGTCGCCCGAACGCCAGTTGATTGCGCCGTTTTTTTTGGGCGGGGAAGTAGTTCAGGTTGCGTATCCAACGAATACCATGTCCCACGAGGCGAAGATGATGAGTCTTCGCGGGAATAACCCGCATTTTTCCCGCGCGGTGGTGCATCATGAGTTGATTCCCGGCCATCACTTGCAGGGTTTTATGAATGCCCGTTACCGCACGTACCGCAACGCCTTCAGCACGCCGTTTTGGACGGAAGGCTGGGCGTTGTATTGGGAATTGCTCCTGTGGGACATGAACTTCCCCAAAACGCCTGAAGACCGAATCGGGATGCTGTTCTGGCGCATGCACAGGGGAGCGCGGATTATTTTTTCGCTGAGTTTCCATCTCGAACAAATGACGCCGCAAGAGTGTATTGACATGTTGGTCAACAAGGTCGGGCATGAGTACGAAAATGCCGCGGCGGAAGTCCGTCGTTCTTTTAGCGGACAGTATGGCCCGCTGTATCAGTGCGCGTATTTGCTCGGCGGTTTGCAATTCCGTTCACTCCAACGCGAGTTGGTTGAATCCGGTAAGTTGACCAACCGCCAGTTCCACGATACGATTTTACGCAATAATAGCATTCCGGTCGAAATGGTGCGTGCCATTCTCACGAACCAGCCGCTTGCGCGTGAGTATTCGGCGCAGTGGAAATTCTATACAGATAGTAAATAAATAATTCCGTGACTCTCATTTTTATTTGAGGTATTCCATGAAACAATTCTTTCTTACTAAATTGGGAATTGTACTCCTCGCCGCGTGGTTTGTTTCGGGTGTACATATCGCAAGCGCCCAAGGGCAGGGGAACCAATTAATTCCTGCGCCGAATCGCCGCCCAGACGAAGGCAAGGGTCCTTTTAAGACGTTAGTGATTCGCGGAGTCATACTGATTAACGGCACAGGCGCTCCGCCTACGGGTCCTGTCGATATCGTCGTCGAGAATAATCGTATCAAGCAGATCCGCAGTGCGGGAAATCCGGGACAAGCAATGCGTGAAAACCGTGAGCCTAAGAACGCGGACTATGAACTCGACGCAACCGGCATGTATCTCATGCCCGGCTTTGTGGATATGCATGCACACGCGGGCGGTCCCCCGAAGAACGCAGAAGCCGAATATGCGTACAAGCTCTGGATGGGGCACGGTGTGACGACTGTTCGCGGAGTTTCGCTGACATCCCAGCAATTGTCAATGAAAGAGAAAGAGCGAAGTGCAAAAAATGAAATCGTCGCGCCGCGTATTTTCAACTACCAACGCCCGGGGGGCGGTTGGGATAAAGGCTCGGCGAATACACCGGAACTTGCTCGTGAATGGGTGCGCTGGGCGGCAAAGAATGGCGTGGACGGTATGAAGTTAGGGTCGTTTAGGCCGGAGATCATGGAGGCGCTTCTTGATGAAGCGAAAAAACACGGATTAGGTTCAACAGCACATCTCTCACAGGAAGGCGTTGCGCAAATGAATGCACTTGACGCGGCGCGGTTGGGTTTGGGGACTGTGACACATTTCTATGGACACTTTGAAGCGCTGTTAAAAGATTATGTCGTTCAGCCGTGGCCTATAGACCAAAATCAAGCCAACGAACAACATCGGTTTGCGCAAGTTGCCCGGCTGTGGGATAAAATTCATCCGCCCGGAAGCTCCGAATGGAACGCGTACCTCAAAGAGCATCTAAAATTAGGCACGACGTTCGACCCGACAATGACCATTTATGTCGCAAGCCGGGATGTCATGCGCGCACGTACGGCAGATTATCACGATACGTACACTCTTCCATCTCTCATGGATTTCTATGAACCAAGCCGCGAGAGCCACGGGTCGTACTGGTTTTATTGGACGACATCGGATGAAATCGCATGGAAAAATTTCTATCAGGTATGGTTTAGATTGATAAACGATTACAAGAAAATGGGCGGGCGGGTCACCGTCGGGTCCGATGCGGGTTACATATACAGCACGTACGGCTTCGGGTATATTCAAGAGTTAGAATTATTGCAGGAAGCCGGGTTTCATCCGCTTGAAGTCATTCAGTCGGCGACGATGAACGGAGCAAAGACGCTTCACGAACCGTCCGGCAAATCGATTGAGTTTGGCGTTGTGCGTGAAGGGTTACTCGCAGACATGGTTATTGTTGACCAAAATCCTCTTGAGAACCTGAAAGTATTATACGGTACCGGTGCAATGAAACTCAATGATAAGACGGAGAAAGCCGAGCGCGTCGGGGGCGTGCGATATACGATTAAAGATGGAATCGTATACGACGCGAAACAATTGTTGGCAGATGTTGCAAAAATGGTTGAAAAACAAAAACAGGAGCGGGCAAAACAACCGGCGGGAAGCAGTGAAGGGGCTAAGTAAAAGTCAACTATGGGACTCATGAGAAGCGTCTTGCTATGGGGTTCGCAGAATGCCTGGCTTCGCGGTCAAATGCCTCAGTATGCCTTTGTTCGCCGCGCGGTAAAGCGGTTTATGCCCGGCGAGCATGTTGATGATGCACTCCTCGCCGCCGAGAAATTGCGCGAGGATGGACTCTCAACCGTGCTTACGCAACTCGGTGAGAATATTTCTTCTGCAGATGAAGCCGAAAAAGTTGCCGCGCATTATCGCGAAGTGCTGGATAAGATACGAGGGCGCACGCTCGATTGCCATATTTCCGTCAAACTCACTCAGCTTGGTCTTGACCTCAGTGCGGAAACCTGTTTTAACAACCTTGAATCCATTGTGAAACATGCCAAGACCACTGGCAATTTTGTCTGGGTGGACATGGAGTATAGTCAATATGTTAATGCTACGATAGATGTGTTTAAGCGCGTACGGATGAAGTATGATAATGTCGGCTTATGCGTGCAGGCGTATCTTTATCGAACAGCAAAGGATTTGGAAGAGTTGTTGAAAATCCCTGCGGCAATCAGGCTGGTGAAGGGCGCGTACGCCGAACCGAAAGAGGTCGCATACAGCAACAAGCAAGACGTTGACGATAATTATTATGCATTCGTGCTTCATTTGTTGCAACACGCTCAACGGAATAGCATTCATTCCGGCATAGCAACGCACGACAAAAACATTCTTGCGAAAACGCAAACTGCTCTTTCGTCGATGAAATTGCCGAAAGATGCGGTTGAGTTTCAGCTTCTCTATGGAATCCAGCGCGACGAGCAACTGCGACTCGCCCGTGATGGATACAACACACGGGTGCTGATCAGCTATGGTTCGTTCTGGTTCCCGTGGTATATGCGCAGACTGGCGGAGCGTCCGGCGAATGTCTGGTTTGTCGTGAAGCACATGTTCGGTTGAGCGGCGGTTTTCGTTGATTCTCAGAGCGAGAAAGGTTATATTCAAGCCAAATTTTAGAGGCGCGAACCGATACTTGCAGAATACAACCCGCCCGACCATTGCGGAAATTGATTTAAGGGCAATTGGATATAATATACGCGGCATCCGTCGAAAGATTGGGAAATCTCCGTTCATCATGGCGGTGGTAAAAGCCAATGCTTACGGTCACGGCATTGTAGAAGTTGCAACGTATGCGGTGAAGCAAGGCGCAGAGTATCTCGGTGTTGCGATTCCTGAAGAGGGAGCGAGACTGAGGGAAGCAGGGCTGAAAGTTCCCATTCATGTCTTTACACTTCCGTCGCGCGAACAGGCGAGACTTTTTACAAAGTATGACCTTGAAGCAACAGTCTGTTCCCTGAAAGAAATTCGCTGGCTTGAGCAAGCAGGAGAACGTGCAAGAAAGAATATTGCAGTTCACCTGAAGGTCGAAACGGGCATGAATCGCCTCGGCGTTCGGCCGGAAGTACTGCAACAAGTGATTCGCTCATTACGTAGATTGCGCAGACTGGAAGTCAAGGGGGTCTTCAGTCATTTTGCGACATCGGATGAGCGAAATAAGCGTTTTGCCGAACTGCAATTGGAAAGATTTGAAAAAACGTTGGACATTATTCGACGGGAGCGGGTCTCGCCGGAATTGATTCACATGGCGAACAGCGCGGCGATACTCGATTTGCCTGCGAGTTATTTTTCGATGGTGCGCGCCGGGATGATAATGTATGGCTACTATCCTTCGCATGAAACATCGGAAAGCATTCCGCTTAAACATGCAATGAGACTGCAATCGAAGGTTTCGTTCGCAAGATGGATAGAGAAAGGCGAAAGTGTCGGGTACGGCAGGCGGTTCGTTGCCCGGCGCCGCACAAGGATTGCTACGGTGCCGATTGGCTATGCGGACGGGTTTAGCCGGATGCTTTCGGGAAAGGCGTCAGTATTGATTCACGGGAAGAAATATCCCCTTGCCGGTACTGTTGCCATGGATCAAATTATGGTAGATGTTGGCAAAGATGATGTTGTGGTTGGTGATACCGTTGTAGTACTTGGGTCGGACGGACCGCGCAGTATTTCTGCATGGGATATAGGGAATCAATTGGGTACATTACCGTATGAAGTGTGTTGTATGGTATCGGCGCGAGTGCCTCGGTTGTATATATCATAATCTTATTGGCAGGAAAACACATTATGAGCCGGTCACAACAGTATCTTGAATCGCTCCTCAGCGGCGTGCCGCTGGAAGAACTCTCTGCTTTTGAGCACCGTTCGACGTTTCAACAATTGAAGGAACGTCTTTCCGGCGCCCAAGATATAGC
>DATCJD010000183.1:0-2555 GCA_036507435.1 Bacteroidota bacterium | reverse complement strand
TCATACTTCGAGCGGCGCACCACGACCACGTTCCGGTGGTCGATGAAATGTTTGAGCATCTCCCGGAGCGTCAGTACCTGCGGTCGCCCGTCCACGAGCGCGAGCATGTTCACGCCGAAGGTCGTCTGCATCTGCGTGTGCTGGAAGAGATTATTCAGCACCACCTCGGCGGTGGCGTCGCGCTTGAGTTCGATCACCATCCGCATGCCTTCGCGGTCGGATTCGTCGCGGATGTCCGAGATGTCCTCAATTTTTTTATCATTCACCATCGCGGCGATTTTTTCGATCAGCCCCGCCTTGTTCACCATGTAGGGCAGTTCGGAGACCACAATGCGCTGGCGGTCGCCCTTGCCGGTTTGGATGTTCGCCTTGGCGCGCACGATGATGCGCCCCTTGCCCGTGCGGTAGGCGTCCTTCACGCCGTCGTAGCCGTAGATGATGCCGCCCGTGGGGAAGTCCGGCGCAATGATGTGCTTCATCAGCTTGTCGTTGGTGATGTCGTTGTCTTTGATGTAGGCGAGACAGCCGTCTATGACTTCGTTGAGGTTATGCGGCGGGATGTTCGTCGCCATACCGACGGCGATGCCGCTGGTGCCGTTGCAGAGCAGGTTGGGGAACAGCGCCGGCAGGACGGTCGGCTCTTTTAACGTGTCGTCAAAGTTGGGGACGAAATTGACCGTGTCCTTCTCGAGGTCGCGGAGCATTTCCTCTGCGATGCGTGAGAGGCGCGCTTCGGTGTAACGCATCGCCGCGGGCGAGTCGCCGTCCACCGAGCCGAAGTTCCCCTGCCCGTCCACCAGGAGATAGCGCAGTGAGAAATCCTGCGCCATACGGACCATTGTATCGTACACCGCTGAGTCGCCGTGCGGGTGGTATTTACCGAGCACTTCACCGACGATGCGGGCACTTTTCTTGTAGGGCCTTCCGGCGCCTAATCCAAGGTCCTGCATGGCGTACAGCACACGCCGGTGCACCGGCTTCAAGCCGTCGCGCACGTCGGGCAGGGCGCGGGAGACAATGACGGACATCGAGTAGTCTATGTACGACCCGCGCATTTCTTCTTCGATATCGACGGGTATTATTTTTTCGTTGAGCGTTGCCATAATGCTCTCTGTTGGTTAATAATGCTGTCATTCTGAGCGCAGTGAAGAATCCCGTTGTTTCAAAAACTGAGATTCTTCGGTCGCTACGCCTGCCTGCCGGTCCCGCTTTTCGGGACTCCGTACAGCGGAGCAGGCAGGGGCAGGTTCTCAAAATCTCCCGTAACAACCATGCTCGGCGGGGATGCCGTCGCATTAGGTCTTGGGTAAGGCGGCACCGTGCCCCTACAAATCATGTGTTGTGTTGAACCGCAAAGAACAACTAAACCTTTTTTCAACCGCAGAGGTCGCTGAGAGACGCAGAGAAAAAATATATGTTGTTTCACCTCTGCGCTCTCCGCGGTGAAGCTTCGTTTTACACATCCAAATTTCTTACGTACTTCGCGTTCTTTTCGATAAACTGGCGGCGGGGTTCGACCTCGTCGCCCATTAGGATCGAAAACGTTCGGTCGGCGTCTGCGGCGTTCTCAATCGAGACCTGCAGGATCGTGCGCGACTCCGGGTTCATCGTCGTGCCCCAGAGCTGGATGGGGTTCATTTCACCCAAGCCTTTGAAGCGCGAGATGACGATGCCGTCCGAGCTTACGACCGCGCCCTCTTCGCTCACCGCCACAACTTCCTCCGGCTCGTCTTTGCCGTCCTTCTTTGTTTTCTTCTCCGCCTTGAACCGTTTGATAACTTCGTCGCGTTCTTCTTCGTCGAACGCGTACTGCTCTTGCTTGCCCTTCTTCAACTTGTAGAGCGGCGGCTGGGCGATGTACACGTGCCCCAGTTCGATGAGCGCGCGCATGTACCGGAAGAACAACGTGAGCAACAGCGTGCGGATGTGCGAACCGTCCACGTCCGCGTCGCACATCAGAATAATTTTGTGGTAGCGGATTTTCTCTGGGTTGAAATCTTCGCCCACGCCGGACCCGATAGCGGTGAAGATGGCGCGGATTTCCTCGTTCTCCAAAATTTTGTGCAGTCGCGCTTTTTCGACGTTGAGAATTTTTCCCTTCATCGGCAGGATCGCCTGGAACTGCCGGTCGCGCCCTTGCTTCGCGCTACCACCCGCCGAGTCGCCCTCGACGATGAACAGCTCGCAGTGCTCAGGGTCGTCTATGGAGCAATCGGCGAGCTTGCCGGGCAAGCCGCCGGAATCCAGCGCGTTCTTGCGGCGCGTCAGATCGCGTGCTTTGCGCGCGGCTTCGCGTGCTTCAGCCGCCCGTAAGCATTTATCAATAATACGCTTACCATCAGGGCTGTTTTCCTCCAGCCAGTTTTGCAGGGCGGGACCAAGGACCGATTCGACGATGCTCTTTACTTCGCTGTTGCCGAGCTTTGTTTTTGTCTGTCCTTCAAACTGCGGTTCCGGCACCTTGACGCTCAACACCGCCGTCAAGCCCTCGCGGAAGTCATCGCCCACGAGTTGAATCTTGCCTTCCTTAATCAGCCCGTTCTTGTAGGCGAAGT
>DATCJD010000182.1:0-5346 GCA_036507435.1 Bacteroidota bacterium | reverse complement strand
TATCACTATATAGAGTTCAAGCATAACCGCCTCCATCGTACCCGCTTCTGGACAACTGAACTGAGACTTCTAAAAACAGGGGAGGCACCCGAAGTTTTGAAAACTTCGGGTGTCTGCACGCTCACTGAAAATAAAAAACCGCACGCGCCAGCCGAAAATCAACGTGTAAAGAACCTCAGCGTTTACACGGTGGGTGCCCGCCGGAGCATTTCACACTTCCACCTCCCGCTCGTCTCAACTCACAGTTGAGAGTCATCGCTGGGCATCCATCCCGAATGAACGGAACGGACGTGGCATGCGCTCCACGCTCCTGAGTCAAGCTCCCTATTATAAGACTTGTCAGGTTCTTTATTAGTTTGATGACTGCCGACGGTGCGGATTCTTCAACTTCGTGACCCGGCACCTATGTGAAAGAACGTTCCAGAACTTCTACGACGTACTGTGTGAATCGTCAGACTCTAACGCCAGGCAATTATCCAAATAATTCGACAACTTCGCCAACTCCGTTTCCACGTGGTTGACTGCGCGCTCGTTGTGTTCCTTCTCCTTCATCAAGTCTTCGGTAATATTTAACGCAGAAAGCACTGCGACGGTCAACGGTTGTTGATCCGGCAGTTTATCGTGGATCGTATTCAACAAGGAATCGACATACGCCGCGATCTTCTTCGTCATCTCTTCGTTCTCCCCCCGCAGCGGGTATTCCGAGCCGAAGATCTTTACCTTTATGCTTTTGCCGTTCATTGAGTCTGAAATAATATATTCCCTTCTATAGCCGTCGTTGTTGTTCTAAAGCGTCCTTGAACCGTTTCCTAACAAGTCTTGAAAAATACTACAATCGTGAATTGATTTTGAAAATCAGGTCTTTGATTCTGGCCCTGAGAGCCTCCTGTTCGTCTTCTGAAAAGAGTTGACTGCCCTTAGATTGAAGTTTCACCACTTCGGAACCCAAGCGTTCCAACTCCTGCTCGCGGGATCGCACATCCGCCCGCAATTGCGATTCTAACCGTTCCAACTCGGAAATCCTGCCCTTGAGGCTTTGGTTCTCCTCTTTGAAACGGAGCAATAAGTCCGAGACGCGCCGGGCTTTCTCCCAGAGCTTCTCAAGAGAAGCTTCAAGCGTGTGCAAGTTCCGCTCACTTACGACATCCGGTTCCACTTGCGTTTCAGGCACTCCTGGACTCCTTGGTCAAGTGTTGCTTATGCGTATGCGAAAGAGCGTTCATGAAGAAGCTCGAATCGTTGCACCGCATGTGCGCTGGACATGTGCAACGATGGTTGCAATCACCGCGTCGATTTCCTTCACTGTTAAGGTGCGGTCCTGCGGCTGAAACTCCAACGCGTACGCCAGGCTCTTTTTCCCTCCTCCAAGCTGTTCGCCGCTATACACGTCGAACAACGACACCGCCTGCAACATCTCACCGCCCGAGTCGCGAATCGCCTTCTCGACCTGCTCCTGAGGAAGCCGTCCCTCGACAATAAACGCCAAATCGCGTGCTACTTTTGGAAACTTCGGAAGCGGGCGAAACTTCTTTATGTGCGCCCGGTGTGCATCGAGTATTGCCGTATTCAACTCGGCGATATACACATCGCCTTCGATCTCGAATTTTTTCGTGACCGAAGACTTAACTTTTCCGAAGTATCCCGCATAAGTGCTATTGATTTCAATAGCTACGTTATCCTCACTTAAAGCTTTGTGAGTATCATAAGAAATAAAACCACTTTTGTCAAGCGAAAACTTGGAAAGCAGTGCCTGCACCTCACCTTTTACGTCCATAAAATCAAACTGGCGCGCTGTTACGCCATAACTAAGAGGCGTCTGGAGACCGGAAAGCAACAGGAGCACGCGCTCTTCCTGACGGTAGGAATCGAACACGCCGGTCTTGCCCCCTTCCACAAGAGAAAAGACATTGCCCACCTCGAACATGCGAAGCCTGCTCTGTCCTTGAAACTGGTTGCGTCGCACAATGTGCAACGCTCCGGGAATGAGACTCGTGCGAAGGTACGCCATGTCGACGGAAACCGGATTCAGAATCTTCACCGCGCCTTCTCCCGCAATCTCCGTCGTCTTCGCGTCGAGCAAACTGTTCGGGAGAATTTCGTTGAAGCCGGCTCCGGCGCAATACGAACGCAATTCATCCTGCAACGATTTGACGGCAGTTTCGGTTGAGAACTGGATCGACGCGCGCGTCTTCGTCTCGATGTTGTTATACCCGTACATGCGGGCGACTTCTTCCACGAGGTCTATTTCTTCGAGGAGGTCGCTTCTGTATGATGGAACGGTGACGGAGAGCGTGTCCTTTGCGCCATGGCGGCAGGAGCATTCGAGGCGTTCGAGGTAGGATTTCACCTTCGCTCGTGAAAGCGCAGTGCCGAGGATTTGATTCACGCGCGCCGGGCGGAGTGAAATCGCAGAACTCTTCCTCTTGTTCGGATACACATCAATCACGCCTTTCAATACTTCCGCTCCGGCAATCTGTTGCAACAGCTGGGCGACACGATTCACCGGATAGACTGTTCCGTTGATATCCGTTGACCGCTCGAAACGCCGTGAAGCGTCGGTGGAAAGCCCCAAAAATTTCGACGTGCGCCGGATGTTCACCGGGTCGAAGTACGCGCTTTCGAGCAGAATCGTCGTCGTCGAATCGCCGATCTCCGAGTTTGCGCCGCCCATCACGCCGCCAATCGCTACGGGCTTCTCGCCGTCGCAGATCATGAGAACGTCCGAACGAAGCGTCCTCATTTTTCCATCTAACGTGGTGAATCTCTCTCCCTCCTGCGCACTGCGGACGATAATCATGTGTTCGGCAAGCTCGTCATAGTCGAATGCGTGCAACGGCTGTCCCGTTTCATACATCACGTAGTTGGTAACGTCCACGACATTATTGATTGGGCGTAAGCCGACGGCTGTCAGACGGTCTTGAAGCCACTTAGGCGACGGTGCGATTTTCACATTTCGTACTATGCGCGCTGAATAACGGGGACATTTCTTCGCATCGACAATCTTGACCTTCGCGGCTAACACGGCGGTCGCTTTGCTCTCGCGCAATTTATGGATGGGCGGGCGCATCCGTTTGCCGATGAGCGCGCCGATTTCACGCGCAACGCCGAAGTGGCTCAGCCAGTCCCCGCGATTTGCCGTTATCTCTATTTCGTACACGATATCCGTAATACCCAAGTACTTCGCGAGCGGCGTGCCGACTTTTACTTTATCGGTAATCACCAAAATACCATCCGCGTCGCCGCCGATGCCGAGTTCGTACGCCGAGCAAATCATTCCGTTGGATTCCACGCCACGAATACTGGCGCGTTCCAGAACGAACGGCTTGCCGTCCGGGTCGTGCTGGTTATGCGGAATCGTCGCCCCAACCAGCGCAACGATGACTTTTTGCCCTGCCTCAACATTCGGCGCGCCGCAGACAATATCCAGCGTCGTCGCGCCGGTTGCTACTTTACAAAGCGTAAGCCTGTCGGCGTTGGGATGCTTGGCTCGTTCCAAAACTTGACCGACGATGAACTTATCATACGTGCGGGAGAGGTCGTCGTAACTCGCGACCTCCAACCCCAGCATGGAAAGCTCGTCTGCAAGCTGTTCAGGAGTCAGCTTAAAGTCAATCAGTTCCTTGAGCCATTGATGAGAAATGCGCATAGACGGTTAAGTAAAATAATCCGTGGGTTTCGGGATATATTCATTCCTTTCATCCCTCCCCCTTTATCCCCCTCAGAGAGGGGACAGACAACTTAAAATTGCTTTAAAAATCTTATGTCGTTCTCCGTGAACAACCGGATATCGTCAATCCCGTGCCTCAGAATGGCGATGCGCTCCACGCCCATGCCGAACGCGAAGCCCGTGTATTTTTCCGTGTCGTAGCCGACGTTCTTGTAGAGATTCGGGTGCACCATACCCGAACCTAAAATCTCCAGCCAGCCTGCATGCTTGCACATCTGGCACCCTTTCCCGTTGCAGATGAAACACGAGACATACATGTCTGCGCTCGGCTCGGTGAAGGGGAAAAACGTGGGACGGAATTTATACTTCACGCTACTACCGTAGAACTGCTTCGCAAAGGTCACGAGCGTGCCTTTCAGGTCGCCGAGCGTTACACCCTCATCCACGTATAGACCCTCGACCTGATGAAAGAGCACATGACTGCGCGCACTGACCGCTTCGTTGCGGTAGACCCTGCCGGGAATCACCACACGCACCGGCGGCTTGTGCTGTTCCATGTAGCGGATTTGCACGGGCGATGTATGCGTCCGGAGCAGAATATCTTTTGCGATGAAGAATGTATCCTGCATATCGCGCGCCGGGTGGTCGTCGGGAAAATTCAACGCTCCGAAATTGTAATAATCTGTTTCAATTTCCGGACCCGTCGCCACCGTAAAGCCCATACCCTTGAAGATATTCACAATCTCTTCGAGCGTTTGAGTAATGGGGTGCTTTGTGCCGAGAGGAACCGGACGTCCGGGCAGTGTCACATCGTACGGAATGTCTTTTTGCGCTCCTGAGCGCTCAAGCTTCGCTTTCGCTTCATCGAAACCGGATTGAACAAACATGCGCAGTTCGTTCAACGCCTTGCCGAGCGCGGGTTTTTCATCCGCTGAAACCGATTTCAATTCGTCGAATAACTCGGCAATCGAGCCTTTGCGCGCAAGATACTTGATACGCAGGTGTTCCAGCGTCTGCGCGTCCGTTACTTGCGCCAACTCGTTTGAAAATTCGCTTCGTATGTGGTTGATTTTATCGAGCATAAATTACTTTTTTTGCGAAGGTCTCCGACCGAGCATGGGCAATCTGTTGCCCTCACCCCGTCGCTTTGGGACACCCCTCTCCCTCATGAGAGAGGGGACGGGGGTGAGGGTCATCTCTTGTTAACACCACAAAAAGAAAAATCTTCTCGCCAACTCCACCCCAGCCTCAATAAAACGGGGTCTCTTCGTTCCAACGGAGTTGACGAGAAGATATGTTACGCAGTTGCAAACTTAACGACTTCGGCGAACGCCTGCGGGTGGCTGACCGCAAGGTCTGCCAATACCTTCCGATTAATGGCTACCTGCTTCTTGCCAAGCCCGGCAATCAGTCTGGAATAGGTCGAGCCGTGCAAACGCGCGGCGGCGTTGATGCGCGTAGTCCACAGACTGCGGTATTCGCGCTTCTTGGTGCGGCGGTGTTTGTACGCGTGCGATTCCGCTTTGTCGATGTGGTGCTTCGCAACGGTATAAACCTTACTGCGTCCGCCCCAATAGCCTTTTGCTCGCGCGAGAATGCGTTTGCGACGGCGGTGTGATGCGACTTTATTTTGTGAACGAGGCATTACAGACTCCTTTTTTTCGGTTTAGACTAACAAC